>DATHIJ010000272.1:0-24227 GCA_035489975.1 Propionibacteriaceae bacterium
TGGTCCGCAGCGGCCAGACCCTGGCCTCGCTCCAAGGAAACCTGATCCCGACATTCATCGTGATAGCTGCGATTTTCATCATCATCAACTACCTGCTGACTCGACTGGCCCACTACCTGGAGCGCAGGTTGCAGGCCCGGAGACGCGGTCCGAAGCAGCCCGAGTTGGAAACAGTGATGAGTCCAACGCTACCGGGAGGCGCGCTCGAAGTATCCGGTCAGACCTAACGCGCAGTCTCGGTTGCCCTGGACTCTCGAACGACCGTCACCTTGATCTGGCCCGGGTAGGTCAGCTCCTCCTCGATCTGCTTGGCGATGTCGCGAGCCAGAACTTGAGCTTCGATGTCGTCGACGACCTCCGGGGCCACCATGACCCGAATTTCGCGACCGGCTTGCATCGCGAACACCTTGTCCACGCCTTCCCTGGCAGAAGCGATCTCCTCGAGCCGTTCTAGACGCTGAACGTATGCCTCGATGCTCTCCCGGCGCGCTCCCGGTCGGCTGCCGCTGATTGCGTCGGCCGCCTGAACAAGTACGGCTTCGACCGTACGCACCTCGACCTCGCCGTGGTGGGCCTCGATGGCATGCACCACGTCAGCATGCTCGCCGTACCTGCGAGCCAGATCGGCCCCGACGATAGCGTGCGACCCCTCCACTTCATGGGTCAGCGCCTTGCCGATGTCATGCAGAAAGGCGGCACGTTTGCAGTGAGCGACGTCGAGCCCTAGTTCGGCTGCCATCAGCGCAGCGATGTTGGCGCTCTCGACTAAGTGTTTGAGGACGTTTTGGCCGTACGACGTGCGGTAGCGCAGGGTGCCGAGAACTGGGACAAGCGCCGGATGCAAATCGGAGATTCCCACCTCAGCCATCGCATCCTCGGCGGCTCGCAGGCACTGAGCCTGAATTTGACTCTTGCTCCGCTCATGCACTTCCTCGATGCGAGCCGGGTGAATGCGGCCGTCGGCAACCAGCTCCGTCAAAGTCATGCGAGCGGTCTCTCGCCGTACCGGATCAAAGCACGACAGCAACACCGCCTCCGGCGTGTCGTCGATCATCACGTTCACTCCGGTCACTTGCTCAAAGGCCCGAATATTGCGGCCCTCTCGACCAATGATGCGGCCCTTCATGTCGTCGCCGGGAAGGTGGACTGCCGAGACCACGGACTCTGAGGTCAGTTCCGACGCCAGACGCTGGATCGCTCCCACGATGATCGTTTGTGCCCTCGCGTCTGCCTCCCGGGTCGCCTGCCGTTCGATGTCGCGAGCCAGAAGAACCGCCTGCCGCTTCGCATCGTGGGTGACAGCGGCAACAAGCTCCGACTTCGCCTGCTCAGCAGTCAAACCCGCGATCCGCTCCAGCGTGAGCTGCTCCTGCGTCTCTAGATCGGCCAGCATCCGGCGTTGATTCTTGAGCTCGTTCTTGAGCTCCTCGAGCTGATGGGTCTTGTCCTCCAGCCCTCGCACGTCGTTGTCCAGACGTTCCTCGCGATCCGACAAGCGCTGTTCGCGACGTTCCAGGTCGGCACGCAGCTCGCGAAGCTCGGTCCGCCGTGCGCGTGATTCCTCCTCAGCCTCGGCTCGGGCAGTCTGGGCTGAGGCGAGCAATGTCTTCGCTTTCGCGCGCAGGTCGTCAAGCTCCGCGTCCGAGCTTTCCTCTTCGCCTGAACGGGAATCTGAGCGCCCCATCTGGGTACGAGGCTCGCCTGCTAGCCCAGAACTCGGCGGTAACGTCAACACCGTTGAATGAGCGGCTCCGGGTTGCTCACGGGTGTTGTCATTGTGTCCACGTCGGACCATGACCAAAGTGGCCACACCGACCACGGCAGTAAGTAAGAAAAGACCGACAACTACAAGTGCTTGAAAGACCCCGGTCACCGTTGCGCTCCTATCTACACGCCAGCAGCGTGTACCTCAAGAGGATCCGCAACGCGAATATGCAAAATCAGTCAACGTTCAGTCAGTGAACGTCGGGTTCCCCATTAAATCCTCTCAATTAGAAGAAACTGACTTTCATTGCTTACTACATCCGGAACGCTGTTTCGTCCCGGGTTTACGTCATATCGTTCAGGCGTTGGCAGATACCTCGTGACTGCAGAGTATGTCCGGCCCCGGCCTCGGTCAAGCACAAATGTGCCAGTCGACTAGCTGGCCAGGAGGCACTGGACTCGCGGCTCACTCACCTAGCACATCTGCCAACACCTGGGTGGTGATGGCGGTGTCGAATCCGCGCCGGCTCAGCATTCCGGCCAGCCGCCGATACTGCACCTCACGCGACAGTCCGTTCATCGCCGCATGTTTGCGCTCGGCCAGGTCACGTGCAGAGGTGAGTTCCGCATCGCGATCGATGCGGTCGAGAGCCCTGTCAATATGGCTCTGCTCGACTCCTTTTGCCTGCAGCTCCCGCATGAGCAGGCGACGAGACAAGTGGCGGCGCTCTTGGCGCGAGCTGACCCAGTTCTCGGCAAATGAGGCGTCGTCGACAAGTCCGACCTCTTGGAATCGATCGAGCACTGCATCGATCACGCCTTGCGGCACGCTCTTGGCCCGCAGTGCCCGATCAAGCTCGTGTCGCGTACGGCCTCTCGCGGTCAACTTGTGCAGCGCGATCGCACGTGCCACCGACTCGACATCGGCGTCTATATCATCATCAGCCGGTTGAGATGGCTCCGGTGGAACTGTCGATGACGACAGCTCATGAGTGGTGTCAACAGAGCGCTCTGCCGATCGAGGAACGGATTGCTCAGTTACCCCATCCGCTGCCCCGGCGCCGCGGCGTTGCAACCACTCACGTGCCTCGACTAGCGCTCGACCGCTAGCCCCGTTGTCCCGGTCGACTTCGCCCCCATGCTCAGCGGGTTGCCTGTGGTTGACTGGCACAGACTAGAACTCCACCTCACCAGTGACCGGATCGATGCCTGCGGGCAGATTGATCTTGGGGCCGATGCCCATCCGCTCCTTAATCTTCTTCTCCAACTCGTCAGCCAAATCGGGATTGTTGCGCAAGTAACTACGAGCGTTCTCGCGCCCCTGACCCAATTGATCGGCGTCATAGGTGAACCAAGCCCCAGCCTTGCGAATGATTCCTGCATCCACACCCAAATCAATCAGGCTTCCTTCGCGGCTGATTCCATATCCATAGAGAATATCGAACTCGGCTTGCTTGAATGGCGGCGCAACTTTGTTTTTGACGACCTTCACCCGAGTCCGATTGCCAACCATTTCTTGCCCATCTTTGAGTGTCTCAATACGACGTACGTCTAGTCGCACTGATGAGTAGAACTTGAGTGCCCGACCGCCTGTCGTGGTCTCAGGCGATCCGAACATCACTCCGATCTTCTCCCGAAGCTGGTTGATGAAGATCGCTGTCGTGCCAGCACCGCTCAATGCACCGGTCATCTTGCGTAGTGCCTGACTCATCAGTCGCGCCTGAAGACCGACATGGTTGTCGCCCATCTCCCCCTCGATCTCCGCTCGCGGTGTCAATGCGGCTACGGAGTCGATCACAATGAGCGCCAATGCGCCGGAACGGATCAGCATGTCGGCGATCTCCAACGCCTGCTCGCCGTTATCGGGCTGGCTGACCAACAGCGAGTCGGTGTCGACACCGAGACGCCCTGCGTACTCAGGATCCAGCGCATGCTCGGCATCGATGAATGCGCAGATCCCACCTTCAGCCTGAGCGTTCGCGATCGCATGCAAGGCCACGGTGGTCTTGCCGCTTGACTCGGGGCCGTAGATCTCCACGACCCTGCCGCGCGGTAAGCCGCCGATGCCGAGAGCCACATCGAGCGCAATGGAGCCGGTCGGAATGACCTCGATTGGCGCCCGGACCTCCTCACCGAGGCGCATCACCGATCCCTTGCCGTACTGCTTGTCGATCTGCGCGAGTGCTGCCTCCAGTGCTTTCTCGCGGTCTTCCGTGGCGGCCATCGTGATCCTTCCCTCGTCCGGTCGGGCAGCTTCATGTCCCAAATTGGACACTGCCTCCGGCGCTGCTTTTGTGTTTGAAAGTCTTGCGCTGTGACCCTAAGGACGGCCACTGACAATCGTTCGGTCACACGGGATTCTGTGGATAACCAATCCTGACCCCTGGTGGATAACCTACCGAACGTTTGTTCGAACTGCATTCGACACGCCCGCGTCGGGAACGCATACGCGCACATTCAGTCGCGAACGGCTTAGCGCTCTCGCGCCGGCAGTTCGAGCGCTGCCCACACGGCGCGCCAGATGATCTTGCACGGCACACCATCGGCCAACGCTTCAACGACAGTGCGCTGGCCTAGCGCCGCGAGACTGTACTCCGATGCCCACACGCGGAAGTAACCCGCACCGAGGTGGAGCTGCAGGCGCTGCCAAAGCTCGGTCTCCTTCACAGCCGCCATTGTGCCTGTGCACACCTGCTGCAGCGATCCAGCCACACCCGGTTCACCCCGTCCGTCTTCACGGCTGTGATGAGAAACGTGCGGGTTCAGGCCTCCAGCGCGCCCGTTTCGACGGCCGTGATGAGACACGTACGGGTTCAAGCCTCCAGCGCAGCCGTTTCGACGGCCGTGATGAAAACCCGTCAGAAATCGGGGAGACGGCTTGGGAGCCATGAGAATGCTTCTCACGTACGCATGGCCACGAGCCGTACGTAGCTCGCTCTCGCTGTACATAGCATGCACGCCATGTACAGCGTGAGCGTCCCACGGAGCGTGGGTTATCGACAGTCCGCCGATGAGCCGTACGCAGTTGGCAGCCGACTGTGACGTATGCCTGGCGAGTGAGGCTGTCAGTGCGGGAGAGCAAGATAGAGAACGTGCCAGCCGATCCATTGGAGGTGTTCTCCCCCGCGACCGCCACGTGGTTCCGGGAGGTCTTCGCGCGCCCGACTGCCGCACAGGTTGGGGCATGGCAGACAATTTCGGCGGGCGAGAATGCGCTGGTCATTGCACCGACTGGCTCTGGCAAGACGCTGGCAGCCTTTCTGTGGGCCCTCGACGATCTCACGCGATCCCCGAAGCCAGGCGCCAAACAGCGATGCCGCGTCCTCTATATCTCCCCTCTGAAGGCGCTGGCAGTCGATGTCGAGCGAAACCTTCGAGCCCCACTGGCTGGCATCACCCAGACCGCGCTGCGGCTGGAACAAGCGCCACCGAGCGTGACCGTCGGCGTGCGATCCGGGGACACATCGGCCGCCGATCGGCGTACGCTCATCAACCGGCCGCCAGACATCTTGATCACCACGCCGGAGTCGCTGTTCTTGATGCTGACCTCCGCGGCACGCGACCTCCTCCGGTCAGTCCGGACGGTGATTGTCGACGAGGTGCATGCGCTGGCCGGCACCAAGCGCGGAGCCCACCTCGAGGTCTCACTGGAGCGGCTGGAAGCGCTCACCCAGTCCGACGGTGCGTCCTCCTTCTCCAGACATCCTTTGCAGCGGATTGGCCTGTCGGCGACGGTACGGCCTCCCGAGCGCGTCGCCGCCTTCCTCGGTGGGCCGAGGCCGGTACGGGTAGTGGCACCCCCGGCGGAGAAGTCGTGGGATCTGTCAATCGTGGTGCCGGTCGAGGATATGAGCGATCTCGGCGCAACTGCAGCGACGCCGCCGCCACCACCGCCAAGCCTGGATGACGAGCAAGCCCCGCGGAGACCTCCATCGATCTGGCCTCACGTCGAGAACAGGATTCTGGATCTGATCAGCGAGCACCGCTCGAGCATCGTCTTCGCCAACTCACGCCGGCTTGCTGAGCGGCTCACTGCCCACCTCAATGACCTGAACGCCGAGCGCCTGGGTGATGTCACCGACCCGTTCCCAGCGCCGGCGCAGGTGATGGCGCAATCTGGCGCCTCCAGTGGTCGTGACGGGAGCCGCAGCCCGGTTATCGCCCGAGCACATCATGGCTCGGTCAGCAAGGAACAGCGCGCGCAGATCGAAAACGATCTCAAGACGGGCCAGCTCCCATGTGTCGTGGCGACGTCATCTCTGGAGCTGGGTATCGATATGGGCGCGGTCGATGTCGTGGTGCAAGTTGAGGCTCCGCCCTCGGTGGCCAGCGGGCTGCAGCGCGTCGGCCGGGCAGGGCATCACGTCGGCGCGACATCTCGTGGAGTGTTCTTTCCCAACCACCGGGGAGATCTCATCGCGTCGGCGGTGGTCGTCGAACGGATGCGACAAGGTGCGATCGAGGAGGTAGCGGAGCTACGCAACCCGCTTGACGTGCTCGCCCAGCAGATTGTGGCAGCCGTATCGGTCGAGGACGCCAAGGCAGAGGAGTTGTACGCGCTGGTGCGCAATGCGAGCAGCTTTCGTCACCTGCCCCATAGCGCCTTTGAGGCGGTGCTCGACATGCTGAGCGGTCGCTATCCGAGCGAGCAGTTCGCGGAGCTCAGACCGCGCCTGATCTGGCACCGCGATACCGGGGTGCTCGCCGCACGTCCTGGCGCTCAGCGGCTTGCCGTGACCTCCGGAGGCACGATCCCCGATCGCGGGCTTTTCGGAGTCTTTCTGGTCGGTGAGGGGAATGCGTCGGGGCGGCACGCACCTGGCCGTCGAGTCGGCGAGCTCGATGAGGAGATGGTCTACGAGACTCGGGTCGGCGACATCTTCACTTTGGGCACCACGAGCTGGCGGGTCGAGCAAATCACCCATGATCAGGTATTGGTATCCCCGGCCCCGGGCAGTCCAGGTCGACTGCCGTTCTGGAAGGGTGATGCACCAGGTCGGCCGTTGGAGCTGGGACGCGCCTACGGCAGGTTCGTCCGCGAGGTAGGTGCGCTTCAGCCGGCCGCTGCGAGAGCTCGACTGCGCGAGGCGGGGTTAGACGAGTTTGCCGCGAACAACTTGGTCTCCTATCTAGCCGAGCAGCAGGCAGCCGCTGGCGCGCTGCCGACCGATCAGACCGTCGTTGTGGAGCGGTTCCGCGATGAGCTCGGGGACTGGCGAGTCTGTGTGCATTGTCCCCTGGGTACCGGTGTCCTCAGCCCGTGGGCGCTTGCCGTCGAGCGGTCCGCGCGGGAACGCTACGGCATGGACGTGCAAGCGACGGCGACCAATGACGGCATGGTGCTACGCATCCCTGACACCGAGTCGGAACCGCCTAGCGCGGAGATGATCATCTGTGACCCCGAGTTGATCGAATCGGTCGTCAGCGACGAGGTGGGCTCGTCTGCTCTCTTCGCCGCCCGCTTCCGAGAGAATGCCGCGCGTGCGCTGCTGCTCCCACGGCGTGATCCGAGGTCACGCTCCCCGTTGTGGCAGCAGCGGATGCGCTCGGCACAACTACTGACCGTTGCCGCGCAATATCCGGAGTTTCCGATCGTGCTCGAGACCATGCGCGAATGCCTGAACGATGTCTTCGATCTCGATGGCCTCCTCGAGGTGCAACGGCAGATCGCCTCCCGGTCGCTCCGCATTGCCGAGGTTGAGACAAAAGAGCCATCTCCATTCGCCCGCTCACTCCTCTTCGGCTACGTCGGTGCCTTTGTGTACGAGGGTGATGTGCCGCTGGCGGAGAGGAAGGCGGCAGCCCTCTCGCTCGATGCCACGCTGCTAGCCGAGTTGCTCGGCAAAGATGGCATCAAGCAGCTTCTTGATGCCGATGTCATCGCCAGCATCGAGGCCGACCTGCAAAGCCTCAGCACCGAGCGACGGGTCGCCACGGTGGAGCAAACATTTGACCTGCTGCGCACGGCAGGCCCCTTCACGCGTCTGGAGCTGGCCGAACGTGCTGCTCCTGGGCTTGACATCGTTGACGCGATCGACACGCTGCTCAGCGATCGCCGCGTGGTGGATCTGCGGATTGCCGGGCAGGCGATGCTTGCGGTGGCTGAGGACATTCCGCGCCTCCGTGATGGCCTGGGAATTCCGGTGCCGCCCGGAGTGGCAGCTACGTTCACCGAGGCTGCCGCACATCCCATCGATGATCTTGTGCTGCGTTGGGCTCGCACCCACGGGCCGTTCGTCGCCTCATCGATCGCGCAGCGCTACGGCTTGGGGCGCGCGATAGCTGAGGCAGCCTGCGACGGGCTGGCCGCACAGGGCACCTTGGTCGCCGGTTCCTTCGTCGACCTGGCGGGGGAGGCAGCCAGCGAACGACGCCAGTACTGCCACAGCCAGGTCCTGGCGTTGATCAAGAGGCGAACGCTTGCGCTGCTCCGCAAGGATGTCGAGCCGGTCGAGCAAGTCGCCTTTGCTCGGTTCCTTGCCGAGTGGCAGGGCGTGGGCTCGAGCAGCCGAGGTGTCGATGCCGTGCTCGGAACAATTGAACAACTGTCGGGTTACCCGATGCCCGCCAGTGCCGTGGAGTCGATGATCTTGCCGGCGCGGGTACCCGACTACGCCTCCTCAATGCTGGACGAGCTGACCGCCGCAGGAGAGATCTATTGGGTCGGAGATGGGCAGATCGGTGATTCCGATGGCTGGCTGCGTTGGTACGTCACGGATCAACAACCACACCCGCCACGCGGCGAGCCATCACAGTTTCGCAGCCAGGAGCTTCTTGCTGCGCTTGCCAGCGGCGGCGCCTACTTCTTTGAGGCTCTGCTGCCACCCGGGCTGCCGATAGCAGATCGCTCTCGGTATCTCGACGCGTTGTGGGAGCTGGTCTGGGCGGGCCTGGTAACCGGGGACACCTTTGCCCCGGTTCGCAGCCTGGCTGCCAGTGGGGTTCATAGGAGACCGAGTCGGCCGGTCGCGAGGACGCATCGCACTCGGCTCGCCGGCGGAGGCGTCGGCCGACCCGCCCGTACGCCACGCTTCATTACACCGACAGCAGCCGGTCGCTGGTCTTTGGTGAATCGCTCGTCAGCAACTGCAGCGGACCGCCTGGCCTCGGACATCTTCGCCCAGCTGGACCGCTACGGGGTAGTGACCCGCGGCAGCGTATTGACGGAGAACGCCGAAGGTGGCTTTGGCGCGGCCTATCGCGCGCTGAGCTCACTCGAGGAAGCGGGCCAATGTCGCCGTGGATATTTCGTCGAAGGTCTGGGCGCGGCTCAGTTCGCCTTGACTGGTGCCGTGGATCGCCTTCGTGGTCATCAGCGTGTACCGGATGACCCTGCTGCCGTCGTGCTCGCTGCAGCTGATCCGGCTAACCCGTACGGCGCTGCTCTTCCCTGGCCGGAGCGAGAGGGGCACCGACCCGGCCGCAAGGCAGGAGCACTCGTTGTGTTGGTCGGCGGCGCTCTGACCTTCTATGTGGAACGAGGCGGTAAGACGCTGCTGTCGTTCACCGAGGACTCGGCCCGTCTTGAGCCTGCGGCGGCAGCCCTCGCCAGGTCAGTGCAGCAAGGACTGCTGGGAAAATTGACGGTGGAACGAGCCGACGGCGCGCATGTCTTTGGTTCGCTTCGTGTGAGTGAGGCCCTCCAAAATGCGGGCTTCCGCATGACACCGCAAGGGCTGCGGCTAAGGCCGAACGTCTAGTGTCCTAGTACCCGCGAAGCCAAGGCAAGAACTAACTCAGGCGGCCGCTTGTGCCATCGACCGGACATTCGGCAATGCCGTCACGCGCTCGTAGCTGGCCATCTTCTCGCTGACCACGTTCAGCACCACTGAGAGGGGCAGATCCAGCGCCGCACAGATGGCGGCCAGCAATTCGCTCGATGCTTCCTTCTGGCCGCGCTCAACCTCGGAGAGATATCCCAGACTGACGCGAGCGTTCCTGGACACTTCCCGCAGTGTCTTTCCCTGCGAGACGCGCTCCTCGCGGAGTGACTCACCGATGAGCTCGCGCACCAGCACCGGCTTCACCGGGAGTTCCTCCGACCGCATATGGAAACTGTACCCATCCTCACTGACAACACCAGAGCGGTCCACGCTCAGGGCTCGGTCGCGTCGCTCACATCGAGGGAAGCACTCTTAAGCCAAGGGAATCGGCCAACAGTGCCAGCGCAGCCATGGCTGCTTTCCGCCGGATCGCAGCACGCTCCCCCCGCAGCGAAAGTTCTTCGACTCGCAATACATCGCTTGCTTGGTGACTGACGGCCACGTAAACCTGGCCTACCGGGTGGCTGTCCTGAGGGTCCGGCCCGGCGACCCCGGTGGTCGACACTCCCCAATCAGCGTCACATCGTTGCGCCACGCCCCAGGCCATCTCGGCAGCGGTTCGTGCGGCAACTGGGCCGAGCTCTGCCAAGGTCGCCGCATTCACTCCTGCCAGAGTTGCCTTGAGTCGAGTGGCGTAGCTGATCACCCCACCTAGGTAGCTGGCCGAGGCGCCCGGCACATCGGTCAGCAGCTGTGCGACCATCCCCCCCGTCAGTGACTCAGCAGTTGCCAGAGTTTCACCGCGACGGTCCAGCTCGGCAAGAATGGATGCGGCTAGTCCGGCCTTCATCGCCCCGCATGTGCTCGCCGTCGAAGCCGAACAGCCTCTCGGACATAGTCCAGGCCGGTAACTATGGTGATCAACCAGGCGACCGCCATGACCACCACGGCGAGGATATGAGCCTGAGGCGGCAAGGGGAGCAGATACATGATCACTGCAATTGCCTGGGTCGCGGTCTTGATCTTGCCACCGCGGCCGGCCGCCATCACACCGTAGCGCAGCACCACGAAACGCATGATCGTAATACCCCACTCGCGGACCAAGATCGTAACGGTGACCCACCACGGAAGTTCATCGATGATCGACAAGCCAATGAAGGCCATGCCGGTCAGTGCCTTGTCGGCAATGGGGTCGGCGAGCTTGCCGAAACGGGTGATGATGTTGTGCTTACGTGCGAGGTGTCCGTCAAGCAGGTCAGTCAAGATCGCCACGCTAAAGACCACGGCAGTCAGGAACCGCCACCCCGGCTCCTCTGGATGGGCTAGGAGCATCCACGCGAAGACCGGGACGAGGATGATGCGAAACGCGGTCAGTGCGTTCGGCACATTCCAGGGACTCGTCTCCGGTTCAGCCTTAGGACCCACCGGATGGGTCTCGCTCGGTGCCAGCGCATCAGGGTCGGCCCTGTGCTGGAACTCCTCAGATCTCGCATCTGGTCGATGCCCATCGTCGATCATGGTGAGCTGAGTTCCCACTCACTGATCGATGGCATCCGCTGGCCGAGAATCGTGGAGGCGACCAGGTCTGCGCCATCGGCGTCAGTGACAACGGCATCCACCAAGTCGCCTGGTTTGAGTCGGTCGGCAGTGATCAAACGAACGTTGCCGTCGACCTCTGGTCCCTGGTGAGCAGCACGACCGAGGATCTCTCCAGCGACCTCCTCGACCAGCACCTGCACCTGCTCGCCGATCCTTGCATCCGCTCGCTGGCTGACCAGCTCGTCCGCCAGATCCGCCACCCGCGTACGCCGGGCCGCGATCTCCTCCGGAGCATGCCGCCCATCGAGCCGGACTGCTTCGGTACCCTCCTCGGCTGAGTAGCCGAAGACACCGATGGCATCCAATTCCGCCTCGCCCAGAAACTCGCACAGCACATCGACGTCGGCATCGGTCTCACCCGGAAACCCGCAGATCACGTTACTGCGAATGCCTGCAAGCGGAGCCAGCCGCCGGATGGACCGAATCAATCCCAAAAATGACTCGGCACCCCCGAAGCGTCGCATCCGGCGCAGCACACTGGGCGCGGCGTGCTGGAAAGACACATCGAAGTATGGAACCACTTTCGGCGTACTCAGCATCACCTCAATCAGGCTGGGCCGAATCTCGGCCGGCTGCAAGTACGAGACACGAATCCAGGACAGTCCGTCAAGTTCGGCCAAGCCCGTCAGGAGACGCTCCAGAAGGCGGATGTCGCCGAGATCCTTGCCGTAGGAAGAGGAGTTCTCGCTGACCAGAAGAACCTCGCGAACACCTTGCTCGACCAGCCAAGCCGCCTCAGCCAAGATCTCGGCAGGTTGCCGCGAGACGTAGGCCCCCCGGAATGTTGGAATCGCACAAAACGTACACCGTCGGTCGCAGCCAGAGGCGATCTTCAGGGGTGCCGACGGGCCGCCGTCCAGTCGGCGCCGGAATACCCGCGGTCCGCTTGCCGGGCCCACAGGGCGCGACCGGACTGCACTATGCCCGGGGATGGTTGCGGTGTCCGCGACCGCGGGACGTGCCGCTGGAGCCAGTGGCAGCAAAGTGCGGCGATCCCGCGGCAGATGAGCTTGGTGGCGTTCGCCCGCCAAGATCCCCCGCAGCCGATCAGCGATATCGGCGTAATCATCGAATCCGAGCACGGCATCCGCCTCAGGCATGACCGCTGCCAACTCGTGACCGTAGCGCTCTGCCAGACACCCGACGGCCACGACGGCTTGTGCGCGCCCTGCCTGCTTGAGGTCACCGGCAGCGAGCAGCGTGTCAATCGAGTCTTTCTTGGCAGCCTCGATGAAGCCGCAGGTGTTGACCATCACTGCGTCCGCGTTACGCGGGTCGGCCGCCATCGTGAAACCATCGCGCTCCAGCAGGCCAGCAAGTTCCTCCGAGTCGACCTCGTTGCGCGCACAGCCGAGTGTGATGAGGTGCACTGCCGTCGGTGGCGAGGTCACTTCTGCACCCTGGCTGGCAGCCAGGACGGCGGGCTCGGCGGACACATGCATGGCCGTCCCAGTATGACCGATGATCGGCCGCGCGAGCGGTCACTGCCTCTGGCTAGCCGACCCTGAGGTTCTCCACCACGGCTTCCAGCTCGTCAGGCGTGACCAGAACGTCGCGCGGCTTCGATCCCTCGGAAGGTCCGACAATGCCGCGCGTTTCGAGGATGTCCATCAGCCGACCCGCTTTTGCGAATCCCACACGAAGCTTGCGTTGCAACATCGAGGTCGAGCCGAGCTGCAGCGTTACCACCAGCTCTGCCGCCTGAAGCACCAGCTCCAGATCGTCGCCGATGTCCTCAGCCACCCTGGTGGAACCCTCCGTTGCCAGCGTCACATCTTCGCGATATGTGGGCGCGAGCTGCCCGCTCACGTGGCCCACCACACCCCTGATTTCGTTCTCGGTGACCCAGGCGCCCTGAATCCGGACCGGCTTGCTGGACCCCATGGGAAGGAAGAGCCCGTCACCCTGGCCGACCAGCTTCTCCGCACCAGGCTGATCCAAGATCACTCTGGAGTCCGTCATCGAGGATGTCGCGAACGCCAGCCGACTGGGCACGTTTGCCTTGATCAGCCCAGTGACGACATCGGTGCTCGGCCGCTGAGTGGCGAGCACCAGGTGAATTCCCGCGGCCCGCGCCAGCTGGGTGATGCGGACGATCGAGTCCTCGACGTCGCGAGGTGCCACCATCATCAGATCAGCCAGCTCATCCACGATCACCACCAGGTATGGATAGGGCGTCAGCGCGCGGCTGGGCGATGCGTCCAGCGGTGTCGACGACTCCGCAGTGCTTCCGCCGACCGGCATCAGCGGCTTGATGGAGCCGGTCCGCACGGCCTTGTTGAAGTCGTCGACATGCTTGAAACCGAATGCGGCAAGATCGTCGTATCGCATGTCCATCTCGCGAACCACCCACTGCAGTGCTTCGGCGGCCCTCTTGGGATGGGTGATGATCGGTGTCACAAGGTGCGGGACCCCGTCGTAGGCGGTCAGCTCCACTCGCTTCGGGTCGACCAAGAGCATCCGAACCTCATCTGGTGTGGCCCGCATCATGATCGAGGTGATGATCGAGTTTACGAAGCTGGACTTGCCGGATCCGGTAGCACCGGCGACGAGCAAGTGTGGCATCTTGGCCAAGTTGGCCACCACGAAACCGCCCTCGACGTCTTTACCGAGACCGACCGTCATCGGATGATGATCATTCCGGGCACGCCCTGAGCGCAGCACATCCCCTAGTGACACCACTTCCTTGTCACTGTTGGGGATCTCGATGCCGATAGCGGACTTCCCGGGTATTGGCGACAGGATGCGCACATCTGCGCTTGCCACCGCGTACGCGATGTTGCGACTCAACGCCGTGACCTTCTCTACTTTCACGGCGGGGCCAAGCTCAACCTCGTATCGGGTGACGGTCGGACCGCGGCTGTATCCGGTGACGTGTGCGTCGATTTCGAACTGGAGCAGCACCTCGCTCAGCTGATGCACTACGGCGTCGGAGGCATTGGTACGCGCCTTGTGCACACTGCCGTGCTTCAGAGTGGCCGGATCGGGGAGCAGATATTGCACATCGCCAGACAATTGGAGCTGCTCCACGCGCTGTGGGATTGGCGTGTGCGCCGGAGCCTCCAGTTCATCGCCATCTGTGCCGTGCACAGTGATCCCCGGAGGTAAGCCGGCCGTGACCGTACGATGTGCAGCCAAAAGTTCGTCAGATTCGGTACCGTCCGGCACCGAGTCAGACGCATCGTCCGCCCCGCTGCTGCCTGGTCGGCCCTGATCACCGATCACCGGTGTGTCGTAGGCCGGCGCGCCGCCATATTCCAGTTGGGGCACAACCTGATCCTCGCTGGCGACCGGCCGACGTCGCAGCCGAGCTCGTACCGAACGCAGGCGATCGGGGATTTGATGCAAGGGAACACCGGAGATAACGATCATGCCGAAAAGCAGCAGCAAGATCAGCAATGGCACCGCGACATAAACCGTCAGGAGGTCTGAGAGCAGGCTCGAGGAGATATAGCCGATGAGGCCGCCGGCCTCGCGGAGTCGTTCCGGGTCGTTGGTTCGCGGCAGTCCGCGCGCGATGTTGATCAAGCCCAGCAGACCGAGCAGGAACCCGCTCCAACCGACTACTTGGCGTCCAAGGGGACCGTTACGGTCCGGGTGCCGCAGGGTCCGCCAAGCCATGAGCGTCAACAGGATGGGCGCCACGTAGCTGAGGGCGCCGATGGTGCTGGCGACACTCATCGCGACCGCCTCCCCCACGACGCCCGGCAAACCCCACCAGACTGCCGCACCGACGACAATTGCGCTGCCCAGCAAGAAGAGGCCGATTCCGTCTCGCCGCAGCACTGGGTCGACATCCCTTCCCCCTGGACCGAGTCGTCGCACCGCATTGCCCAGGGCGTGGGCGAGGGCGGTCAGGATCGCGGCAATACCGAGTAAAACCTGGTCGAAGAGGGAACGGCGCTGGCGACGGCTTCTCGGGCGGCTGGTGCCAGATCGCTTGCGCGGCGCGCTGGCCGGAGCTCCTGCCTTTGATGAGGATCTATTGCTTCCCCTTGACCGCGGTTTGGAACGCTGGGATGAGCCAGATCTTTTGCGGGGCCGCGGTGGGGAAGACGCGCGGGTCGCCATGCTTTGGAGGCTACAAGATCAATGGCCCGATCGACGGGTCACACGCCGCGCTCAGTCTGGATCTGCGAGATGCTCCCTCACCGCCACAGACTCATCTGCGCGGCTCGACGGGCTCCGGAGACCTGAAGTGGTCGAAGCCTGCGGCTGACTCCCACACGGCGCCATCCACCAAGACCCCAGAGTGATCATCATCTGCTCGGCCTACGGCGCCAACTACGAGCCAACCCGCCGGCACGGCCTCCGTTGCCGGAAACGTGGCTGCCAAGGTGTGGTCCTCGCCGCCAGTGAAAAGGAAGGTGTACGGATCCGCACCAGTGGCTGCGGCGACTGCTTGGAGTGGTTCCGCCATCTCAAATGCGTCCTGACGCAGCTCGATCAGTACGTGTGAAGCCTGTGCGACATGACCCAAGTCGGCGAGCAAACCGTCCGAGATGTCGATCATGGAGGTAGCTCCGGCTCGCGCCGCAATAGCGCCGGCGCCATAGCTGACCTGAGGCACCCGATGCGCCTCGACCAATACGCGAGGTGAACGAAAGCCTCTTCGCAGTACCACGAGGCCCGCAGCGGCCCAGCCCAGCCGGCCATGGATGGCGACCAGGTCGCCCGGCCGTGCTCCCGACCGCAACACCGGATCGCGGCCGTCCAGTGACCCCATGGCCGTAACCGCAACCGTGATGTCGCGAGCTCTGGTCACGTCACCTCCGAGGAGGCTCACCCCAGCAGCCTGACTTTCGTAGGAGAGGCCCTCGGCGAAATCGAGGACCCAGCCCACCGGTAGGTCCGCAGGCGCGGAGAAGCCGACCAGCAGACCAGCTGCCCGCGCGCCGATCGCTTCGAGATCGGCGACGTTGACCGCGACTGCCTTACGTCCGATGTCGCGAGCCTCTGACCAATCGCGCCGGAAGTGCACTCCCTCAACGAGCACGTCCACCGACGCCGCCACCGCATCGCCGATGGCCAGCACGGCTGCATCGTCCCCTGGGCCTACTCGGACCTCGGCCCCGAGCGACACCCCTCTGGTGATTGCCGCGATCAGCGGGAACTCCCCGACCTCTGCCAGCGTGGCCGTGCGGCTGAGGTTCACCGAAACCTCCCGCGCTCCCGTACCCGCGGCGCCCTCAGAAGATGTAGCGTGACGCACATCGGCGAGCGTACGCGGTATCCGGCCAAGGACTGACGACGCACCTGAGACTGAGAAGACACCGCGCTCGGAACGCAGGAGGTAGCACTCGATGGTCGTACAGGCATACATCTTGGTCCAGACCAACGTAGGAAAGGCGGCCGAGGTGGCCCACGCAATTGGCGCCATTCAAGGTGTCACGCTGGCTGAAGATGTAACCGGCCCTTACGACGTCATCGTGCGCGCCGAGGCGGCCAGTGTCGACGAGCTCGGCCAACTGGTGGTCGCCAAGGTGCAAGCTGTTCCTGGCATCACTCGTACAGTGACCTGTCCAGTCGTTCACATCTAGTTTTTAGAGCTGCTCGCGCATCGCGCTTGGAGTCCGCCGCCGTCGTCGTCGTTCGCAGAGGAAACTACGCCTCCGCTCGCTCCTCGTCCGTGCGGCGGCGCGCGATTCCCGGCGCTCGCAGCTGTCAGCTGTTCCTAGCTGTTTAGCGGAGCCCAACCGGACGCCGCAGCGCCAACGTGATCAAGCGCTCGACCAGTTCCGAATACGGCACGCCGCTGGCGGCCCACATGCGCGGGAACATGGAGTGCTCGGTGAAGCCGGGCATGGTGTTGATCTCGTTGATCACGACCTGCCCCTGGTGCGTCACAAAGACGTCGACCCGTGCCAGACCCTCACAGCCAATTGCCTCGAAGGTCCGAATCGCCAGCTCTTGGACCTCGATGGCCAGTTCAGTACGGATCTCGGCCGGCACATCAAGATCGACCTGCTCCTCTGGCAGGTACTTGGCATTGAAGTCGTAAAAGCCCGACTCGCTGTGCACGCGGATCTCGGCTACCACGCTCGCCAGCGGCGGCCCTCCATCGAGATCGGCCAGCACACCGCACTCGAGCTCGCGGGCGCCGACGAACCCCTGTTCGACAATGATCTTGGGGTCATACGCCTGCGCGACCTGGATGGCCTGTCCGACCTGAGCGGGATCGTGCACCATGGAGATACCCAAGCTTGATCCGCCTCGGGACGGCTTGACGAAAACCGGGTAGTGCAGCGCCGCGATGGCTTCCAGGCACGCGGTCTTGTCTCGTCGCCACTCGGCCGGACTAATCGGGACGAACGGTCCGATAGGTAGCCCGCACGCTGCCAGCACAAGTTTCATGTAGTACTTGTCCATCCCGACGGCACTGGCCAACACACCGGCGCCCACATACCGGGTGCCCATCATCTCGAAAAGCCCCTGGATGGTGCCGTCTTCACCGTATGGCCCATGCAGCAATGCGAGCGCAACATCAACCGGGCCAAGCTGTGACAAAGCGGATTGTTCGCGTACCGCCAGCTCACTACCGCTGGAGACGCGCATCAGCACAGCCTCTGCCGCGTTCTCGCTGAGTTCGGGTAGTTTGCCGTCGGTCACGGCCAGACGTCCGATGGTCTCGGGATCTACCAAGATCCACCGCCCGGTACGCGTGATACCGACGCCGATCACATCAAAGCGATCCCGATCCAATGCATTGAGTACCCCCGCCGCGGTTAGGCACGACACGCCGTGTTCGCTGCTGGTTCCGCCAAATACCACCGCGACTCGGCGACGGGAACCATTGACCCCAGGAACGCTCGGCTGGCTCTCACTCACGATCCTCGACCTTAGCCGGGTGCGGCGACTCGTGCCGCGAAGCCGTCAGACTTGGGCAGTGATCAAGCAGACCCAGCCGCCGGAAAGCTCGCGGTCAACCAGATGGCAACTCGAGACCATGGCGGTCATCGCCGGCCGCCCCAAGCGAGTCGTGGACGCGCCGTTGAATCCGCCGGTGGTCTTTGCCTCCACGTTTGTCGGCGCGCACGACACCAGCGCTGCCCGCATCGGCTATGGCCGTTACGGCAACCCGACCTGGGAGGCTCTGGAGCAGGCGATCGGCGCCTTGGAGGGCGGCCGAGCGCTGAGTTTTGCCTCAGGGATGGCCGCGGCGCACGCTGTGCTCGAACTCATGCCACCTAGTGGTGTCATCGTGATTCCTGAAAACTGCTACAGCGGCGTACGTGAGGCCGTCGATCGCCGCGCCTCCAGGTACGGCTGGCAGGTGCGTCGGGTCAACGTCGCCGACACACCTGAAGTTCTGGCGGCAGCCGAGAGCGCCGATATGGTCTGGATCGAGTCACCGACCAATCCGACGATCGAGATCGCGGACCTGCCCACCCTCGGCAGCAATCTCGCCCACAACTGTCTGTTCGTCGTAGACAACACCTTCGCGACTCCACTGCTGCAACGTCCCCTGGAGTCCGGTGCCGATATCGTGCTGCATTCGGCCACAAAGCTGCTCTCGGGCCATTCCGACGTACTGCTCGGTGCTCTCGTGGCCAGGGCGGACGACCCACGTTCGTTCGACGCACTGGACGCAATCCGCCGCTCCTTCGGCGCCTGTCCTGGTCCGATGGAGGCCTATCTCGCGCTGCGTGGCCTGCGGACGCTTCCGTTGCGCCTCGCGCAGGCGCAGGCAAGCGCCCAGGTTCTGGCCGAACGGCTGGCCGGGCACCACTACGTGCAGCGGGTCCGGTTTCCCGGACTTCCCAGCGATCCTGGTCACGACCTCGCGCGCCGAACGATGTCTGGCTTTGGCTCGTTGATCTCAATCGATCTGCCCGACGCGAGGACGGCAGAGGCGTTCGTCGATGGCTGCTCGCTCTGGGTGTTGGCCACTAGCCTCGGCGGGGTCGAGTCAACCTTGGAGCGACGGCGCCGCTGGCAGGGCGAACACCAGTCGGTGCCCGAAGGTCTCGTGCGGATGTCGGTTGGGATCGAGCATCTCGAAGACCTCTGGACCGACCTTGCTCAGGCCCTTGATGGCCTACCTCAGTAACGCTCCGGTTTGGCCGAGCGAGACATCAGTGTCGTGATCATCTCGGCCGGGGTCAGCTCGCCGGCGATGACAGCGGCCACGTTCTCGACGATCGGCATTTCAAGCTGATGCTTGGCGGCAAGCTCGGTGATCGATGCGCAGGATTTCACACCCTCGGCGACTTGCCGGGTCGATGCGGTGATCTCGGCGACGGTGCGTCCTTTCCCGAGCTCCTCACCGAACGTCCGGTTCCGCGACAGCGGAGATGAACAGGTCGCGACAAGATCACCGAGGCCCGCCAGCCCTGAGAAGGTGTAGGGATCAGCGCCCAGCGCCAACCCGAGTCGGCTGATTTCCGCCAGCCCTCTGGTGATCACGGAGGCCGTGGCGTTCGCACCCAAGCCGAGCCCGATCGCCATGCCAACCGCCAGCGCAATGACGTTCTTGGTTGCCCCTCCGAGCTCGCATCCGATGACATCGGTGTTGGTGTACGCGCGGAAACGTGCGGTGTGACAGACCGCCTGAAAGGCTTCGGCGGTCGCCAACGAGATACTTGCCACCACACTTGCAGACGGCTGCCGGTCGGCGATCTCGCGCGCCAAGTTCGGGCCCGTGACGACCACAATCCGTTCAGCAGCGATGTTGCCCGCCTCGGCAATCACCTCGCTCATCCGTAACCCAGTCCCGAGCTCGATTCCCTTCGCCAAGCTCACCACGCTGGCGTGCTGCGGGATCCGCCACTGAGTGAGATTGCCGCGGAGCGCTTGGGCGGGTATCGCCAGGACCACGAACCCGGCTCCGTTCATGGCTTCGTCAGGATCGCTGATTGCGGTCAACGACGCAGGCAGCGGCAAGTCGGGAAAATAGTCCGGATTTCGATGCTCGATGTTGATCTTGTCAGCGAGTTCCCGGCGGCGTGCCCAGAGGGTCACCTGATTCCCGGCGTCGGATAGGACCATCGCAAAAGCGGTGCCCCAGGAACCAGAGCCCATTACTGCGACGCGCGCCCCGCTCTCAGTAGCCGCAGACTCGCTCATGTTCGTTCTCCGGTCGTCTTCTCGCTCTCCGGGTCGTAGCGCTGGGCCGGTGGTGTCGCCTCGCGTAGCTCCGCGACCAGGGCAGTGATGGCGTCCATGATTCTCCTTGTCGCCTCATCGAGCGTGGCCGCAGTTACCGATTTCTCCAGAAGATCATTGAGCGAGACCGGGTTGCCCACAGCGACTCGCAGCGTCTTGCGCGGGAACAGCCTGGGGAAGCGTGGCTCCAGACCCGGCATCAGCTCTTGGGCACCCCACTGTCCGATCGGCACAACCGGACTGCCGGTCGTGAATGCTAACCGCGCGGCGCCAGTCTTTCCGCGCATCGGCCACAGGTCCGGATCTCGGGTAATCGTTCCCTCCGGGTAGATCACGAGCGCGCGCCCTTCCTCGATTGCTCGCGCGGCGGCAATGAGCGCGTCCTTGGACTGCCCGGACTCGCGCTGAACGGGAATCTGCCCGCAAGCCCCGATAATGCGCCCGACTACCGGAATCTCGAATACTGACGCTTTCGCCAGGAATCGCGGCCAGCGTCCGGAGAACGCCAGAAACTGCCCGACAGCCAGCGGATCGGCGTTGGAGATGTGGTTCGCGACAAAGATGACTCCCCCGGTCTGCGGCACCTTCTCCTGATGTCTCCAATCCCTTTTGGTCAGCGGCCTCATGATCGCGTTGAGAATCCGGACGACCGTCGAGATCGTCTGTCCGCCGGGCTCCTGATTGACCTGCGACAGTGGCCTGAGTTCCGTACGCCGACTTGTGGCGGCATTCTCGGCCATCGACACCTCAGTCTGTTGGGTCTTGGGCGATCTACGGTCGGTTACGGTCGGCTCGGGGTTGGCTCGCTGCGCCAGAGTGGCTACACCCTACGGGATCGTGGCAGCATCAGATCGCAACGACCTCGTCGGATCTAGCGGGTCATCCGTTGAGAGGAGTTCGCGAGCGTGCCTGTTGACACCGACTCCGAATGATGGCTGGCTCCTCGGCGGCGGCCGTGATCGCCATCAAACCGATCGAGCATGCCAAGTCCCGGCTGGCCCTACCCGATCCATTGCGGCGTCGGCTCGCCTGGACGATGGCGCTGGACACACTATCCGCGCTGTGTCGCGCGTTGCCGCATGTGCTGGTCGTCAGTGATCAACCTGCGCTGGAGGCGCGCCTGCGCCGAGCAGGTCTTGCGGTGGAAGTCATCAGCGAATCGGGCCAGGTCGGGATCAATTCGGCGCTTACCCGCGGCGCGTTGCGCCTCCATGCCCAGGGATTCACCTCGATCTTGGCCTGTGTCGGTGATCTTCCGGCCTTGCGTCCGGAATCTGTCGCGCGGGTCCTTGATGCCTCGCGATCTCATCCGCGATCTTTTGTAGCGGATGCATCAGGCGCAGGAACCACCATGCTGGTAGCACATGATGTCGAGCTGGCGCCGCAGTTCCAGGGCCGGTCGGCTGCAGCCCACCACGCTTCCGGTGCGGTGGGTCTTGGAGCCGAGGCGATCGGATCGCCGGTTGCCGATGCCCGTTGCGATGTCGACACCGAAGCCGATCTGGCGGCAGCAATCGGGCTCGGTGTGGGCTTGGCGACCAGCGCACTTATTGATCATGAGAAGGGTCGCCTCGGCCGCTATCAGTTGATCACTGCGACGCAATGGAGCAACGCGGACGGAGACCAGCTGGCGATCACCGCATCCGGATCGCGAATCGCCCTACCGGCTGACGCCCTCCGCGGCGAACTTCGACACGCCCAACTTGGCCAACGCCTTCACGCAGTGGCGGCAGATGGACGCGTGTTAGCTGTGTGGCTCTAGCTGCAAAGCTAGCGCTTGCCAGCAGTCCTCTTGGCCGTCGTCGTGGCCTTCTTGGCAGCAGGCTTCGCAACGGCCTTCCTGGCAGCGACCGCAGTCTTGGATGCCGCTGGGGTTTTCGCAACCGCTTTTGCAGGAGCCGCCTTCTTGGCGGTCGCTCTGGGCACCTTCTTGGCCCCTGAGACATAGGCCTTCAGGTCCGAGCCTGCGCGGAAACGCGGCACGGCCGTAGCTTTGGCGCGTTTGCGCTCACCTGTACGCGGGTTCCGCACCATCCTTGCCGAGCGATGCACCTTCTCGAAGACGCCGAACCCGGTGATCGAGACCTTCTCCCCAGCTGCAGTCTTGTAGGTGATGGTTTCCACCACGGCGTTAAGGGCCTTGGCTGCTTCGCTCTTGCTGCCGTCATAGTAGGCAGACAGCGCCTGGATCAATTCAGCCTTGTTCACAGCTTCCCTTCTCGATGCGATACCAAGCCTGCTGGGACCTTGGGCCTGCCGGGACTTTGGGCAGCGTACGGTACGTCTGCAGAGCCAACGCTAGGGAAGATCGCGCAACCAGACAATCATCTAGGTCGCACATTTTGGTGTGTTGTAAGGAAAACAGCCCGATGAGGAGCAACTAGCTGCTGCTCGCAACCTTTGCTGGCAGGGTTTTCGGCTTGTGCCCCGCCCGACGGCGCCCGAACTCATCGATTTGATCAACATGCCGCAGCGTCAGCCCGATGTCGTCCAAGCCCTCCAACAACCGCCACCTGGTGTAGTCGTCAATCTCGAACTCGGTGTGGAAACCGTCGGCGGTGATCTGCCGGCTGACGAGATCGACGGTGAGAGGCGCAGCTGGATGTTCCTCGACAAAGTCCCAGAGCTCTTCGATGATCTTCTGATCGACCACTGCAATCAGCAGCCCCGACTTACCGGAGTTGCCACGAAAGATATCCCCGAAGCGCGAGCCGATCACCACCTTGAACCCGTAGTTCTGCAGCGCCCAAACCGCATGCTCCCGGGATGAACCAGTGCCGAAGTCGGGACCCGCGATCAAGATCGTCGCTCCCGCGTACTGCGGCAGGTTGAGCACGAAGTTGGGGTCGTTGCGCCAAGCTGCGAACAGTCCATCCTCGAAGCCGGTCTTGGTCACTCTCTTGAGATAGACCGCTGGAATGATCTGGTCGGTGTCGACATTGCTCCGGCGTAGCGGAAGTGCAGTGCCGGTGTGGTTGGTGAAGGCATCCATGATCATCGGCTCCTGGACAGATCTGCTGGTGAGCTGAGGGTGCCGGTGACAGCGGTCGCAGCCGCCACCAGCGGCGACACCAGGTGCGTCCGCCCGCCCTTGCCCTGCCGACCCTCGAAGTTGCGATTCGAGGTGGAAGCAGCGCGCTCACCGGGAGCGAGCTGATCGGGGTTCATTCCCAGACACATGGAACACCCGGCGGCACGCCACTCGGCCCCGGCATCTTTGAAGACCACGTCCAAACCTTCCGACTCCGCCTGCAGGCGAACCCGAGCCGAGCCGGGCACGACCAGCATCCGTACGTTGTCGGCGACATGATGACCCTTGATGACCCCGGCCGCGGCGCGCAGGTCCTCGATGCGCCCGTTGGTACAGGAGCCAAGAAACACGGTGTCCACACGGATGTCACGCATTCTCTGACCAGGTTTGAGGGCCATGTACTCCAGGGCCTTGGTGGCAGAGGTCCGGTCGGCCTCGTCGGCGAAGATCTCCGGATCAGGCACTTCAGCACCCAACGGGACGCCCTGACCGGGATTGGTTCCCCAGGTGACGAAGGGTGTCAGCTGACTTGCATCAAGATCGACTTCGGCATCGAAGACGGCATCGGGGTCGCTGCGCAGCGTGCTCCAGTACGTCAGGGCCGCGTCCCAGTCCTCGCCTTCCGGCGCGTGCGGGCGGCCCTTGATGTAGGCGAACGTGGTTTCGTCCGGGGCGATCATGCCGGCCTTGGCGCCCCACTCGATGCTCATGTTGCAGATCGTCATCCGGCCCTCCATGCTGAGCGCCTCAATGGCCGAGCCGCGATACTCCACGATGTAGCCCTGGCCGCCGCCAGTGCCAACCTTGGCAATCAGCGCGAGCACGACGTCCTTCGCCGTAACCCCGGCCGGCAACTCACCATTGACGTTCACTGCCATGGTCTTCGGCCTCGCCTGCGGCAGAGTCTGGGTGGCCAAGACATGCTCGACCTCAGAGGTTCCGATGCCGAACGCGATCGCCCCGAACGCACCGTGTGTCGAGGTGTGGGAGTCGCCACAGACCACAGTCAGGCCGGGTTGGGTCAG
>DATHIJ010000273.1:0-5969 GCA_035489975.1 Propionibacteriaceae bacterium
TCGCGCCGCCGGCCCTCGCTTAGGCAAGGACGTCCAGGCTGCGATCAAGGCGAGCAAGGCCGGCGACTGGTTTGTTACAGACGACGAGACTATGACGGCCGGTGGTATCGCTTTGCAGGAAGGGGAGTACACCCTTCGGACCGTGCTGGCCGACGCTGATCCCAGGAACCAGAAGGTTGTTGCGATGCTTCCCCGTGGTGGGTTCGTGATCTTGGACACGAACGTGACGGCCGAGCTGGCAGCGGAGGGTCTCGCCCGTGATGTGATACGTGCGGTGCAGCAGGCACGGCGCGACGCCGGGCTGGCTATCAGTGACCGAATCAGCCTGCAACTTGCTGGGGACGAGGTGGTACGGGCGGCGGTCGAGGCGTACGCGGACCTGATCACGGCGGAGACTCTCAGTACCCAACTCGATCTGCCGGAGCATCTGGACGGCACGACCGCGACGGTCGGCAGCAACCAAAAGATCACATTGGCCGTGCAAGGGGTCTAGTGTCGTGTCTCCCAAGTTCCTTTGCGGTTGGTGTCGTTCAGGTGCGTGCCTGTCGTCGCAAGGCGACGCGCGGCGTCGACACGCAAGGCCGACGAGGGAGGGATACCGGGTCGTATGCCGACTGAGGAGAACGCCGCGAGGTGCGTGCCTGGGCGGCGCGAGCCGTAAAGAGACTTAGGAGACACGACACTCACTGTGGCAGCGCTCTGGCGAAAGTGGTCAGAAAGGGCAATGAGATCGCCCGTTTTCCTGTCGTCGGTGACCACGTGGCGTAGCGCCCGGCGGCGCATGATCCAGACTGGTGCCGTGATCCGTCGCCGAGTGGTGGCTCATGGACAGGTGCAGGGGGTGTTCTTCCGCGACACCTGTCGACGTCAAGCGTCGACGCGTCTGGTGTCCGGTTGGGTTGCCAACCGTGAGGACGGCGCGGTTGAGGCTGTATTCGAGGGCGAGCCCTCCGATGTGCAGGCAATGGTCGACTGGGCTCGCCGAGGCCCATATCACGCGCACGTAACCAAGTTGGAGGTTATCGAGGAGGCACCGCGTGGCGAGCTGGGTTTCTTGGTCCGCTGATGCTGCTCGGAACTCACAAATTGCAGAGGACGGACGGCTCGCAGGTGATCATGCGGGTCGGTGTGACGATGACGTCGACCCGATGATCCCAGGGGTGCACGGGAATCGTTTCCAGCACCTCGTCGTCATTGAGCAAAACCCAAATCGGCGCACTTTGCGAGGCGAAGCGCAGAGCGCGGTCATACCATCCACCGCCTCGACCTAGACGGTCGCCGTGGAGGTTCGCGGCAAATCCAGCGCAGATGATCAACTCTGCCTCGGGAAGTTGCTCGCTCGGCACTGGCTCGCCTGTCGGCTCCAAGATTGAGTACGCGCCAATACGTAACGCGTCGGGGCCCTCGTATGGCGCCCATGCCGGCTTGTCAAGGCGGCCGCCGATCGGATGGGAGAGCACGGGCAGCAACACCCGGACCGAGTTTGCCGCCAGCCAGGCGACCAGCTGAAGAGTGCCCGGCTCTGAGCCGCTGGAAAGATACGCCGCCACGGTATCCGGAATCCGGTCCTCCAAGGAGGACTCGATCATCGCCATTCGTGCCTCGTCGTCATGGTCGCGCTGCTTGCTGGTGCGCGCGTCGCGGCGGAACGAAATGGCCTTCCGGAGGGTTTGCTTTGCCCCAGCGATTGCGGCGGCATCGATCGCCGCCATCGCCGCGAGGTCGACGACATGATCTGGCTGGGTTGGCACGGACCCCAGCCTAGTCGCGCCGACGTCACAAACAGCTCCCCGTGCGTCAGCGTGTCTTGGCGCATGATCATCTTTTTGGCGTACTCGAGGGCTGACCTAGCCCGACGTCCCAGCCATCACATCTGGGCCGCATTACTGTGTGGGGCATGCCGTTGTTCACCCGCAAGAGAGTCCACGAATCACAGCGTGGCGCGCAGGCGTTCGAGCCACTGCCAGCGCCGCCGGAGCCGGATCGTGGCCAGTTCCGATCGATGCAAGCTCACCGCCAATATTTGCTCAGCTGCGTGAACCCACTGAGGCCGTTCCGCCAGCAGATTCTCGATGCCGTCGGCCTGAATATCTGCGAAGACATCATCTCCACAATCGACCTGCCGCGATTCGACAATTCATCGATGGACGGCTATGCGGTACGTGCCGAGGATGTGGCCGAAGCCAGTCAGGACGCACCGCTGAGTCTGCCGGTCGTTGGTGAGATCGCTGCAGGCGAATCGGCCGCGCATCGGCTGTCCCCCGGAACCGCGATGAAGATCATGACCGGGGCGCCGGTGCCGCTCGACGCGGACACGATCGCTCCGTATGAGAACACCAATCGTGGCGAGACTGACGTCAGGGTCTTTGCGCCTAGCGCCGTTGGTCAGCACATTCGTCGGATTGGCGAGGACATCAAGGCGGGGACTCGGTTGCTCAAGATCGGTGATCGTCTCGGCCCGCGCGATATTGGGGTGCTGGCGGGAATCGGTCTGGACAAGGTGCTGGTGCGGCCGCGACCGCGTGTGGTGGTGATCGCCACCGGATCGGAGCTCGTCGAGCCAGGCCTCATGCTCGACAATGAACAGCAGATCTTCGATTCGAACTCTTACCTGCTCGCGGCTGCCGCCAAGGCCACCGGCGTTCAGGTCTTTCGAGTCGGGCAAGTGAGCGATGATCGCGACGAGCTCAAGCGGCTGATCGCTGATCAACTGCTGCGTGCCGACTTGATCTTGACCACTGGTGGCGTGAGTCAAGGCGACTTCGACGTTGTGAAAGCGGTGATGCCTGAGATGGGTCCGTGTGACTTTTCGCAGGTCGCCATGCAGCCGGGCAAGCCGCAGGGCTTTGGATTGATCGGTTATGACCGCGTCCCAATGATCATGCTCCCCGGCAACCCGGTGAGCGCGTTCGTTTCCTTTGAAGCGTTCGTACGCCCGGTGATCCGCAAACTCATGGGTGCGCGGCCATACGTGCGGACAGTAGTGAAGTGCCAAGCAGCGCACGAGATCAAATCCATTTCAGGTCGGCTGCAGCTGGCCCGCGGCATCGTCACTGTTGATCGCTGGGGTGGCCGACAGGTTGAACTCGCAGGTGGACACGGCTCGCATCTGCTCGCTGATCTTGCCCGCTCGAATGCGCTGGTGCTCTTGCCTGAAGATGTTGAGTTCGTAGCCGCTGGGCTCGACGTCGATGTATGGCTGCTTGACGAGCCGTCGGGATGACTCAGGGATAGCCGTGAGCGAGAGTCGTTTGCCGCATCTCAGCGGCACAGGTGACGCCCGGATGGTTGACGTTTCCGAGAAGGCCGTGACTGCTCGTTCGGCAACAGCTGCAGGCAGGGTGTTACTCAGCGCCGAGTGTGTTGCAGTGCTGCGAGACGGCACTGTGCCAAAAGGGGATGCGCTGGCGGTGGCCAGGATTGCGGGCATCCAGGCGGCGAAGAAGACCCCCGATCTCATCCCCCTGTGTCATCCCCTGTTCATCAGTGGTGTCGACGTCGTGGCGGAATTGATCGACGAGGGCGTGGAGATCACTGCGACGGTCAAGACGACGGATCGGACCGGAGTGGAAATGGAAGCACTGACCGCTGTCGCAGTTGCCGGACTTGCGGTGATCGATATGATCAAGGCCATCGATCGGGCTGCGGTGATCAGCGACGTACGCGTGCTCACCAAGTCAGGGGGGCGTCGCGGCGACTGGTCTCGCGAGGACGATTCATGATCGACAGCGCTCTCGTGATCACTATCTCAACTCGCGCAGCTGCCGGCGTCTACCCGGACAGGTCGGGGCCCATCATCGTGTCTGCCCTCGATGATCTTGGGTTCGCGGTGGCCGATCCGGTCGTGGTGCCCGACGGGGACGCGGTTGGCGCTTCGCTGCGCGATGCCGTTGCCGCCGGCCATGCGGTGGTGATCACCACGGGCGGCACGGGGTTGAACCCTCGCGACCACACGCCAGAGCAGACCAGGGCGGTAGTCGAGCGGGAGGTGCCCCAGCTCGCGGCGGCAATCGCTCGGTACGGTGTTGATCATGGTGTGCCGACAGCAGTGCTGAGCCGGGGCGTCGTAGGCGTCGCGGATCGCACTTTGATCGTGAATCTGCCCGGATCGAGCGGCGGCGCTCGGGACGGGATGGCGGTGTTGGCGCCGGTGCTGAGGCACGCGGTCAGCCAGCTGCGAGGTGGAGACCACTGAGATGGCCGGCGCGCAGCAGCCGTCGCAGGGACTAACTGGGCTGGGCGGCGGCCGTCACCACTGGCCGGTCACTCTGCGACACGGCCCGGTCATCCTCGCCCCGTTGCGTCATCGGGACCGGGCGGCCTGGGAGCGCGTACGCCGCGAAAATGCCAGTTGGCTGCGGCCCTGGGAGGCAACCCTTCCTCCTCGCTCGCCGATCGGGCCAGCGACGTACGCCGGGCTGGTCCGCTCGGTAAGTCGTCAGGCCCGGGAGGGACGGATGCTGCCATGGCTGGTGTTCTACGAGGAGGAATCGAACCGCTCCAAACCGCGACTGGCGGGCCAGCTGACGGTAAGCGGGATCGTTGGCGGCTCGGCGTCCTGGGGCCAGATTGGCTACTGGATCGACCAGGGATTGGCCGGACGGGGGATCATCCCGACGGCTGTGGCGCTGGCCGTCGACTACTGCTTCCAGGTCATGTCCCTGCATCGGATCGAGATCGCGATCAGGCCCGAGAACACCAAGAGCCTCCGGGTGGTGGCCAAGCTCGGCTTCCGGCCCGAGGGGCTCCGCCCCCGCTATTTGCACATCGATGGCGACTGGCGAGATCACTTGGTCTTTGCACTGAACGCTGAGGAGGTTCCGGAGGGACTTCTGCAGCGTTGGGAGAACCTCCGCCAACGGTGATCGAACAAGATCATTTGACGTGCCGAGGTCCACTTTCACCGGTGTGCACATTCGTCACATCCGTTTCTTGCGACACACCGCTCAAGATCGCCTGAAGGACGGGGTTCCCCCCGTAGCGTCTGGGTGTGGGAACGACCGGCGTAATTTTTGCTGCCATTGCCATCGCGTGGCTTGCGTACCTCGTCCCGCACTTCGTCCGTGGGCGCGACGGCGACGAGGAGCTGCTGGAGGATTCCGATCCAGCGGGTCGCTTCTCCGACTCGATGCGCATCGTCCGCCATGGCACTGCTCCACTTCTTGATCAGGACCTGGAAGAGATCGCGTCCTTCGAGGTGTCCACACCGCAGACCCGGCGGGCAGCGGTCAATGATCTTCGCCGGCTGGAACGGTTTGCTGCCGCGAGGCGGCGCCGCGTACTGCTCGGTCTGCTGGCGGCGCTGAGTGCCGTCATTGGCGTGTGTGGAGCGCATCTGATTCCGTGGTGGAGTGCCGCCATCCCGGGTGGGCTGCTGTTGATCTTCATCGTCGTCGCTCGGATCAGCGTTCGCATCATGCAAAAAGGGCTTGATGCTCGCTATCGCGACATTTGCAATGGCAACACAGAGTCGACGATCTTTCTCAGCCGGAAGGACTTCGCCACGAGCGGCGGGGATGCGCATTCCGCGAGTGGCCGGGGCAAATCGCCGGCAAGCCCTGGAACCCTGTGGGACCTGATTCCGATTACGCTGCCGACTTATGTCTCGAAGCCGTTGGCGCCACGGACGGTTCGCACTATCGACCTATCTGGTCCGGGCGGGCCGACCTCGGCACGGCATGAGGGGCCAGTCACAGCAGACGCGCCAGGCTCCGCATCCGGCGCACCTCCAGCCGATGCAGGCGGCGAATCGCGCCAGGTAGCCTCCGCCTGACGGTGGTAAAGTCTGCGTGCTGATCGGCCAACCCCGATCCGCGGGGCTATGGCGCAGTCGGTAGCGCGTCTCGTTCGCAACGAGAAGGTCAGGGGTTCGAGTCCCCTTAGCTCCACTGAGTCTAAGTGTCACCTGACCAGGGACGACGTACCCAGCCGCTACGACTCACCATCGTGTGATTCCGACTCGTTGATTT
>DATHIJ010000274.1:0-3079 GCA_035489975.1 Propionibacteriaceae bacterium
TTGAATTCGTCGGCCACATGCGCCTGGACCAGAGTGTCGACACAGATCTTGAGGCACTGTGCAGTGAGGCCTAGCAAGAAAGCGGCCCCCATCAGCGGCACCCAGGAATAGATCGCACCAGGCACCAGCTGGAAGACCCCCGAGGCCAGCAAGCAAATGATCATCGTGTTCCGCAGACCCAGCCGGGCGCTCAGCGGCGGGGTCACCACCGAGGCGAAGACAAACCCGGCGCCGGTGATGATCACCAGCAGGCCCAGGTCAGCAATGGCAGCCTCGACCTGGTCGATTCTGTGGAAGTAGTTGCGAAACACCAAGATCGTCGCCACCGTGACCATGCCGTAGATCAGCCGGTGGGCACCGATGGTCAGCAGTCCGATTCCCGCGGCACGCCGGTCCCTCAGATGCACAAGGGCCTCGACAAGGCCGGCGACGATATCGCGCGCTCGCGTCGGTTCCACACCGTCGGGGCCGAGCTGCCGTCGGGGAATCCGCAACGCCAGGCCGGCGCTTAACACGAACCCCGCCGCGGCGACGATGAACAAGATCGCATTGGCCCGGTAGTCGGGCACGACCTGGCCCAAGATCAGGCGCAAACTGGCGCCAACCCCGACACCGATCAGCGCCCCCGCCGGTCCGACGACAGGTACGACTGAATTGGCGACCATGTACTCGCCTGCACCGATGGTATGAGGAAGTGAGGCGGACAGCGCCGCGAGCAGGAACCGGTTGAGGCTCATTGCAAGCAGCACGCCGCCATAGAGGAGGGTCTCGATGCCTTGGGTCCGAAGCCCGGTCGCGACGAGTACTGCAAGGCCAACGGTCACTACTGCTCGGGCGAGATTGCAAACGACGAGGACCTGGCGGCGGGAGACCCGGTCGATCACGACCGCGGCGAATGGTCCCAAGATCGAGAACGGCAGCAGGGTGATCGCCAACACGACCGCGATCGAGGCTGCATCCGGCTGTCGCTCAGGGGAGAAGAGCACATAGGAAGCGAGGGCTACCTGAAGCACCCCATCGCAGGACTGGACGGCGACGCGTACCGCCAGCAAACGGCGGAAGTATCGGTGCCGCCACAGCTGTCGCAGGCTCCGAGCCACAGCTAGCCGCTGGGGCTGGTGCTCGCTTTGCTCGCGCGATTTGATCGCGAACTCCATCCTCAACCCTGAGGATACTTCTTCACGTACTCCGAGACCTGGTCCTTCTTCATAGCCCGGGCCAGTTCGGCCATCTTGGCCGTGTCCACAACGTCAATGCTCTGCCCGCCGCCGGTGGTGTCAAAACCGGAGATAGGCGCCTGCAGCAGCTGGATATCCTTGCCGCTCAGTCGTAGCGACAAAGCGGTACGCCTGATCTCGGCATCGCTGAGGTCGTTGTCGACCGTAAGGTGCTTCGCCACATTGCCGACAAACCTTGTGAACCTCGCGGGGTCGGAGATCACCTGTGCACTCAGACCCTTCTGCACGATCGCCTTGATCACATTGCGCTGGTTCTCTGCGCGATCAAGATCGCCTCCCGGCAGCAACTTGCGCTCCCGAACGAACCACAGTGCTTCCTCACCCGCGATCGTGATCTTTCCCTCGGGATAGTCAAAACCGCCCGCGCTAAAAGCGTTCTTGTTCGTCACGGTCACGCCGCGCAGATCCTCAGTGAGTCTGATGAAACCCTCGAAATCGATCAACACCACATGATCCATACGGACGCTGGTCAGGCCCTCCAGCGTACGGACGGCCAGCGGCGGGCCTCCGAACGCGAACGCCGCATTGATCTTGTTCCTGCCGTAGCCAGGGACATCGACCCACATGTCACGCGGGAACGAGATGATGTATGCCTTGTCTCGCTTTGCGTTCAGGTGGACCACCAAGATCGTGTCGCTGCGGCCGTTGCCCTCGTTCTCGGGATCGCGGCTGTCCGAACCGAGCAGCACATAATTCAGCGTGCCTTTCTCGGCCGCCTCCTTTGGTGGACGCAAAGAAGATTCGTCGGTGGGGAGCTCGACACCTCGGTTGAGGTTCTTGGTCAGGCTGCGGTCGATTGTCGCGGCGTACAGCAGCCCAGCGCCCATGGCCACCACGAGCAACACGGCCACGCCGATCAAGATCTTGGGCAGTAGGTGGCGCTTTTTGGGCGTGGGGGCATCGTCGTCTGGTCCCGACTCGCGCGTCAAGGTCTGGGTCATTGGCTTCCTTTGTCGGGGGAGGAGCACCGGCAGTCTATGCGGCGGGGCTCTTCCGTCCGGGCATTCTCGATCGATCGTTATCTGCCTTTGGCGCCCAGCCGCAGCCTGGCCGACACCGTTACGATCCCTATATGTCACGCGCCGAAGAAGCCGCCCGCCGGGCCGAGCTCGCGGCAGCTCAGGATCGTGCCGAATCACTCCAAGCTCAAAAGCTCATCGACGGGTTTGTGGCCGCGGCGAAGGCCAAGGGCATCGCTCCCGCCCCGCTTCGGGCGACGCTGTATACCGGCCAGTCGGTGAAGACCGACAAGCTCGGCTGGTACCTCCGCAAGAACGAGAGCCTCGCGATCGGCGAGGACGGCTCGTATTACGTGCTCACCGTTCCGGGTGGCTTTCGGGAGCGACTCTCGGGCGTCAAGCTGAAGCCGACACCGCCCCCGCTGATCGTCGGCAAAGGTGGTCGGGATGGCGAATCCGGTGATCTTGCGGACTTCCTCAAGTGGCGGCTTGCGGCCGGCTAGTTCACAGGCTGTACCTAGCAGCTCACCAGCTGTACCTAGCAGCTCACCAGGTGTACCTAGCTAGGTCACCCAGCGGTACCTGGCTTGCTCACGCTGTACATTGCATGCACCCCATGTACAGCGTGAGCGTCCCACGCAGCGTGGGATGCTGACGGGGCGCCGACGAGAGACGTACGCGAGCGCAGCCGGCCTGAGCCGTTACATGTCCTCGGTGGCCGACTCCGACTTCTTGACCTTCACGAATTTGATGTAGGCCTTGACGACGTCCGCGGGCTCACCGCGCATCATCAGTTTGCCGCGATCCAGCCAGATCGCCTCGCTGCACATCTCCTTGATGCTGCCCAACCCGTGGCTGACCAGGAACATAGCCCGCGCGCTC
>DATHIJ010000275.1:0-4756 GCA_035489975.1 Propionibacteriaceae bacterium
GCGGTGGGGTCAATATTCTCCTGCTTGGGGCCATGGGTTCTTGCGGCACGCTCCGAGGCCCTTTGTCTGTTGCATCATCACCGGCGCCGGCCTTCCCGAACCCGGGCAGTCCACGTGCCGCTTGCCGAGCGCGTGCCCGAACTCGTGGTTGACCAGATAGCGCCGGTAGTTGGTCAGATCAGAGCCGTACGCGTCGGCGCCGAGTAGCCAACGTTTGGCGTTGAGTACCACCCGATTGCCGTTCTGGCAGGAAACTTCCCCGCGGGTCAGGTACGGCGCGCACAGCCGATCGGTCGTCTCCGGCGTCACGATGTACGCGTGCAGTTTGACCGTTTCGCCGACCGGCGCCAGCGCGAACCGCCAGCGGCGGCTGCCTCGCCAGCTGCGCGGATCGTCGAGCACTTCCTGGATGTCCCGAGCGGCCTGGTCAGGATTGATGGACAACCCGTCTTCAACCCGTACGTCGTACCGGATCAAGGTGCCAGACGACGACGTTGGCTTGCCGCTCTCTTTGGCCGCCTGGTAGGTCCCCGGTCCGCTCCCAGGTACCTCGACCTGGCGTACGCTCTTCGGTTTCCGCTTCGCTTGCAACTTGACCGAAGTGAGACGGTTGCCGGTCGGTGTGAACGGCTCGGCCTTCGTTGTCGGGGACGGAGCCCTTGGCGCGGCGCGACTCGCGAAAGCGGCGGGAATGCCAGTCAGCGGACCAGCAACCTGGGCGGCCAAATCGCTGTCCGCCAGCACCGCGGGCACCGCGCGTAAGCACAGTCCGACAAGGCCGAGGGCAATGATTCCGGCGACGAGTCCGGTGGCGCTGCGACGGTGTCGAACTCCCCGGGCAGTCCCAGCAGAGGGATTGCTCCGGATATGCCCAGGATGATGTGGGTTAGATTGTGGGCTGAGTTCGCTCCTATTGGCCCGGCGAGCCATCACGCGGTACGGCCCAGTGCCGTCCCGACTCGCCCGAGGAAGCCGACTCACGGGGACTAAGACTAGGCGGCATCGTGGCTCACTCACACTCCAGCTCGGGACGTTTTTCAGATACAGGTCCGCAGCCGTCGGTCAAACCCGACGGGCTGCGCCGCCACCAACGCGCGCTGCGGATCTTGATTGTGGTCCTCATCCCGCTGGCGATCTGGACCCTGGTCGGACTGGTTGCCTTCTGGCCGGGCGACATCTCACGCCAAGTCAACGCCGAGGTGACCGGCTACAGCGTTCCTGGCGTCACCTACCCGACGGCGCGGATCAGCGACATCAAGGAGATCTCCTGTGAGGGACTCGCAGGATCCACGCCGGGAGTGACTGACGCCCGCTGCGCTGATCTGTCATCTCAGCTGCTGGAGGGCGACGACAAAGGCAAAACCGTGACGGTGCCCGTAACGGCTGCGATCTATTCGTCGGGGGTGAAGGTCGGCCAGGTCATCAAGTTGGTGCGGGTGCCCCCAGCTGGCGACCAGCCGGCCCAGTACCAGTTCTCTGACTTCAAACGGAGTACCCCGCTGCTGGTTGTGGGACTGATCTTCGCCGCAGTGGTCATCCTGGTCGCTCGCTGGCGTGGCTTCGCTGCGCTGCTCGGACTGGGCTTTGCAGGTGTCATCCTGGCGACATTCATGTTTCCGGCACTGATCGCCGGGTCCAATCCGATCATGGTCGGGCTGATCGGCTCTTCGGCGATCATGTTCGTCGCACTGTACGCTGCCCACGGTTTCAGCGCTCGAACCACGACCGCCCTGGTGGGGACTCTCTTCGGATTGATCTTGATAGCGCTACTTGGCTTCGTCGTGACCAAGTGGTCCCACTTGACCGGTCTTGCCGGGGAGGATGACTACCTGCTGGCGGCTGGGGCGCCGGATCTCCAGCTTACGTCGGTCGTGATCTGCGGGATCATTGTCGCCGGTCTCGGCGTGCTCAATGATGTGACGATCACCCAAGCCTCCGCGGTTTGGGAGCTCGCGGATCAAGGTGGGACACATGATCACCTGTTCTCCCGGGCGATGCGGATCGGGCGAGATCACATTGCCTCGACCGTGTACACCATCGCATTTGCCACGGCTGGCGCGTCGCTGGGTGTCTTCCTGCTGATTAAGATCAATAACCGACCACTGCTCGATGTATTGCAGGCTGAGCGGTTCGCGGCCGAGCTGCTCAGCATTCTGGTGGGCTCGATCGGACTTGTTCTCGCCGTACCGCTGACAACCGCGGTAGGCGTGGCTGTCGTGCGTGCCAGCGGCCCTGCTCGCGTTTCCGTACGCCAGCCCGGCTCAACTCCGGTTCATACCCGAGGACCAGTAGTTCTCTCCGAGTCGATGCCGTCGGCGGAGTCCGACCGCCGCCCACAGGAGGCACCGCAGCCGCCGGAGACGACGACCAAGCTGCCACGTACTGGCGTACCGCCCCAGCCGGAACAGCGTCCGCCCGCGACACCACAGCCGCAGGACGCGACGACTACCCAATTGTCGCGCGCCAGCGTGCCGCCTCAGCCGGCTCCATCGAATAGGGGAGCGCCGGCCGCTCCGGAGGTTCAGGTCAAGCGGCGCCGCTCCCGTCGACATGCTGACGACGATTTCGGCGACTTCAGCTACCTCCACGAACCCAGCGACAACGAATCCAGCGATAGCGAGCCGCAGGCCCCAGGATCCCGCGGCCGGCGCTCACTCTGAGCGACCGGCTCACTCTGCACAGATTTCTGAGCATCTGCCTACTTGTGTGACATCAGCGGGCGTTCGAAACCTGGGTTAACCCACGTTCCTGGCGCTTCACACACGGTGCAACCTGTGTGAAGGGAGTGCAAACTAGGTAAACATAGGTTTCCGCAGCGGAGGCCACGAAAGCGGCGCTTGAATTCAAGCTCACTTTAAGTTGAACAATGGAACCATGCCTCACGCATTGATCACCGGTGCCTCGCTCGGGTTGGGCCGCGCTATGGCCTTGGAATTGGCTCGTCGCGGCTGGAACCTCACTATCGACGCCCGGCATGCGGAGCCGCTGGCAAGTACGGCCTGGGCACTGTCGGAGCTGACGTCGGTGCGCGCCATTCCGGGCGATGTTGCCGATCCAGCGCATCGCGAGCAGTTGGTGGCCGCCGTGGTGACAGCGGGCAGACTTGACCTCTTGATCAACAACGCAAGTGATCTTGGTGGCTCACCGCTGCCTCGGCTACGTGATCTTGAGCCGGAGGCGTACCAGCAGCTGCTGCTTACCAACGTCATCGCCCCGCAGCAACTGATCCGGGAGTTGCTGCCACAGCTGCATCCGCAATCCGTGATCATCAACGTTTCCTCCGATGCGGGTGTCGACCACTATGAGACGTGGGGTGGCTACGGATCCAGCAAGGCGGCGCTTGATCATCAGACGCTGACCTGGGCGGCGGAGGAACCGGACTTCAGGTGGTACAGCCTCGATCCGGGCGACATGCGGACCGCCATGCAGCAGGCGGCGTATCCGGGCGAGGACATCAGCGATCGGCCCGAGCCAGAGACTGTGGCCCCGATCGTCATGGCTTTGATTGCCTCCCATCTGCCCAGCGGCCGCTATCAGGGTGCCGAGCTGATCGCGACCCTCGCGGCTCGGGCAGAGTCGCAATGAGCACCATCCTGACGGCCCGGCCTCTCGCTCGCTTCACCTCTCCCGAAGACCGCACCGCAACCGAGCCGCCTGAGCTGAGGGGTCTGCGGCGGGACGGCGTAAGGCTCCTGGTGGCAACGCCCGCCGGCATTCGGCACACCGTCTTCGGCCGCCTGGGTGATCAGCTGAGGGCCGGCGATGTACTCCTGGTGAACACCTCCGCCACTCTGCCGGGCCAGCTGGACGGCACGCGGGACGGTTCGACGGTCGTGGTGCACGTTGCGAATCGGCTCAGCGACGGTACTCGGGTGGTCGAGTTGCGCACAGCGCCAGATGCCTCGGCTCCAGTGCTCGACGGCCGGGTGGGCGAGCGCATCGGCCTCCCCCTTGGCGGCGTCGTGAGGCTGCTCGCGCCTTATCCAGAATCAGGCTCCTCACCGAGCGGTGTCGGGAATCGGCTCTGGCGTGGCCGGGTCACCGTCCCTGAGAGCCTCTCTCACTACCTGCGGGAGCAGGCACGGCCGATCAGCTACGGCTACCTCAGCGGCTCGTTCCCGATCTCGGCCTACCAGACGATCTTCGCGCTCTGCCCAGGCAGCGCGGAAATGCCGAGCGCAGGCCGGCCGTTCAGTGCCGAGCTGGTTGCGCGACTTGTGGGACAGGGAGTGATCCTTGCGCCGATCACCCTTCATACCGGGTTGTCCTCCCAAGATGTTGGCGAGGTTCCGCAGCCGGAATGGTTCGAGGTCAGTGAGACGACTGCCCATCTGGTGAACTCCAGCCGGGCGCGGGGCGGCCGGGTGATCGCTGTCGGCACCACCGCCACACGTGCCATCGAATCAGCAGCCAGTCCGGACGGGATCGTGGCCGCCGCGTCCGGATGGACTGACCTCGTGATCTCTTCGGAGCGGCCGGTACGTGTCGTCGACGGGCTGATCACCGGGTGGCACAACCCTGAGGCATCTCACCTGCTGCTCGTCGAGTCTGTGGCCGGCGCAGAGCTGACGCAGCGGGCGTACGACGCGGCCGTTGCGGAGCACTATCTGTGGCACGAGTTCGGTGACTCCTGCCTCTTTATTTGAGGCAGCTCGCGCATCGCGCTTGGTAGCCGCCTTGTACGTCGTCGCTCACCGAGGAAAGAACGCCTCGGCTCTCTCTCCTCACCACGGCGGCGCGCGATACCCGACCTCGC
>DATHIJ010000276.1:0-12594 GCA_035489975.1 Propionibacteriaceae bacterium
TTCCAGGGATTCTTGATCACTTTGGGTGTCTTGATCGCTGCCTGGTGTGGCATCTTCCTCGGCGACTTCGCATTGCGCCGCCGGCCGTACGCCAGCTCGGAGCTGCTGGATCCTCGGGGCCGCTACGGCAGCGCGCGTCCCGCATCTCTGGTGCTTATGCTGCTCGGAGCCGTCGCCGGGTGGGGCCTGGTTACCAACTCTTTCGCGGGCTGGCTCGCGTGGCAGGGGTATCTGCTCGGCCCGTTGGGCTTGGGGGGCCGGGAAGGCGCCTGGGCGTACGCGAACCTCGGCGTACTCGCGGCGCTGGTCATCGGGTTCCTCGGCACGCTCTTGCTGGGGCGCCGGACCGTACGAGCGCAGGAGGGCAAGCCATTCTCCGGCGCGGACCGGGAGGCGGCGGCAGCCGAATGAGCGAGCGCACGCCAGCGCCGTTCGACGACGCCGCCAGCCCCTGGCTGATGATCATCGATATGCAGCGGATCTTCGCTGAGCCGAGGAGTGAGTGGGCCACTCCGGGCTATGCCGCAGCGTCTGCTGGGATCCAGCGAATGCTGGGCGCGTTCGAATCCCGTGTCTGCCTCACGCGGTTCCTGCCGCCTGTGCAGCCGACAGGCGTTTGGATCAGCTACTACGAGAAGTGGCCTTTTGCTCTGGATCCCGTAAACGCGCCCCTGTACGAGCTCACCGAGGAGTTCATCTCGATCCAGGCGACGGTCATCGACCGGTCGACGTTCGGCAAGTGGGACGCTGACACGAGCCGACAGCTCGGCAACCCTGGAGCCATCGTGCTTTCCGGCGTCACCACCGATTGTTGCGTACTCTCCACGGCGCTCGCTGCGGCCGATGCCGGGGTACATGTCACGGTTGCTGCCGATGCGTGCGCCGGGGTGACCGAGACGGACCACCAGCGGGCCCTCGATGCCACTGCGCTTTACAGCCCGATGATCGACATCGCTCAGGTGGATGCGATCTTGGCATCCGTGACCAGATGAGCACGGCCGTCGACAGGGCCAGAGGTGCCCTGTATGGCCTTGCCATTGGTGATGCGCTCGGTATGCCGACCCAGCTGATGTCGCATGAGGAGGTCACTGCCTGCTTCGGTGTCATCGACGGGTTTCGGGAACCGCCTGCAGATCACTTGATCGCAGCTGGGCTGTCGGCCGGCTCGATCACCGATGACACGGAGCAGGCATTGCTACTGGCCGACACTCTGCTCGCCGGGGGCGGCCAGATCGACAGCGAAGATCTCGCCCGTCGGTTGCTCAACTGGGCGGAGCGGGCGCGGGAACGCGGATCGCTGGATCTGCTGGGCCCTTCCAGCAGCGCGGCAGTGGCAGCCCTGGTCTCGGGCGGCCCGCTGGACGAGGTCGGACGCTTTGGAGCGACCAATGGGGCGGCAATGCGGATCGCTCCCGTCGGATTGATCATCTCCACCGGTGATCTTGATGCGCTTGTTGATCTTGTCGTCGAGGCATCTCGGGTGACCCACCACACCGGAATAGCGATTGCTGGGGCGGCGGCAGTGGCGGCCGCTGTCAGCGCCGGCATTGGCGGCGCGACCGTTGCCGAGGCGACGACGCTCGGCATCCGGGCTGCCGAGTTGGGTCAGCGGCGAGGCCAGTGGGTGGCAGGGGCGGCAGTCGCCCGCAGGATCGCATGGGCGATTGGCCTGGTCGACGCACGCCATCATGATCGCTCGGTACGCGACATCGTCGAACTGGTGGGGACCAGCTTGGCCACACAGGAATCGGTACCGGCCGCCTTCGGCGTGCTCGCGCTGCATCCCGCGGACCCGTGGCAAGCCTGCTTGACGGCGGCCTCGCTCGGCGGCGACAGCGACACGATTGCTGCCATGGCTGGAGCCATCGCGGGCGCCTGTCATGGCATGGATGCCTGGCCGCTCGAAGCCGTTCAGACGGTACGCAAAACCAACCAGCTGGATCTGGAGATCATCGCGGAGAAGCTGCTGGCGCTACGCACCGGTTCATGATCAACCGCCTGGTCAGCCTCGGGAACGTGATCATCGACATTGTGGCCGAGGTGCCCGCGCTGCCGGAACGCGGCGGCGACGTGCTGGCATCAGGTGTAGCGCTCGAGGTCGGTGGCGGCTTCAACCTCATGGCTGCGGCGGTCAGGCAAGGGCTGGAGGTCGCGTATGCAGGGGCGCTCGGACATGGTCTCTTTGGTGATCTCGCCCGCCGCGCGTTGCGCGCCGAGGGCATTGCGCTGCTGCTTCCCGATGATCCAGGCGAGCAACGAGACACTGGCTTCGATGTCGTGCTGGTGGACGCGGGCGGCGAGCGTACCTTCGTGACGGGCGTGGGCGCCGAAGCCAGCGTGAGGAGTCAACGTCTTGATCACGTCAAGATCCGGCCCACCGATGCGGTTTTGATCTCTGGCTATGGGCTGCTGCACGACGCGAACCGGCGTGCCATCCTTGACCGCCTTCGCCGACTACCACCCGAGACTACGGTGTGTTACGACCCAGGGCCGCTCGGTCACACGCTTCCTGACGAGGTCGTGGAGGCCGTACGCCAGCGAGTCGACTGGTGGAGCTGCAACGAACGGGAGGCCTCGTTGGCCACGGGTTGCGCGGACCCAGCAGTCGCCGCGGCCCAGCTTCTGGTTCGACTGCGGCGTGGCAACGTCGTGGTCCGTGCGGGGATGTCGGGATGCGTTCTGGCACGACGTGGATCCGCGATCCTTCATCTGCCCGGCGTAGCAGTCACGGCCGTTGACGCCACGGGCGCCGGTGACGCTCACCTCGGTGCATTCATTGCCGGGCTGGCCGCCGGACGCGACGCGGAAGCTGCAGCTCGGCGCGCCAACGTCGTCGCGGCCTTGACCGTCACCCGGCGGGGTCCGGCAACCTCGCCGAGCGCCGAGGAGACCGACCGGTTTCTCGCCGACTCTTGATCACCGACTGGTCGGTGTCGTCACCAGGAATTGATGTGGAGCACCTGTTCGAGTGGTTGGCGCGGTGCCGGCTGAAACGTGTCGCCTGTGTAGTAGGCGGTGGGAATGAGCGCGCCGTGCCGAATATCGGGCGGCATCCCCAGGACTTCCGAGATCTCCTTTTCGTACCGGAGGTGCAGTGTTGTCCACGCCGTACCCAATCCCCGCGCGCGAGCCGCCAGCATGTAGCTCCATGCTGCGGGCAGCAGGGATCCCCACAGGCCCGCCTGGCTGCCGGCTCTGAGCCGTGGGGCACTGATGCAAGGAATGACCAGTACGGGTACATCTCCCATGTGCTCGCCGAGATAGGCGACGCTGTCCCCCACCCGACGTTGCACAGCGTTGCGCTCCGGATCATCTGCGAAGAGCGCCGCTGCCGAGCCCGATGAGTTGAGGTATGACGCGACCGACTGGCGATCGTAATCGCCGATCACGCGACGGCTGTTCTCGTCGGTGATCACCATCCAATGCCAGCTTTGCCGATTGGAGCCCGACGGCGCCTGCAGCGCCACCCCGAGGCACTCGCGGATCAGATCGAGCGGCACTGAACGGGTGAGATCCAGGCGCTTGCGGACAGTTCGGGTGGTGGTCAGCAGCTCATCTGGTGATAGCGGCAGGGTGGGCATGAAGCTCATGATCGCAGCCTTCGGTTGTGCACATTGTTGAGTCTTGGTTGTGCACACTGTTGAGTCTTGCTGTGTACCCGCAGCGTCCGTGGTCTGACAGCATGGCGGCGTGAAGATCATGTTCGCCTCGCTCGGCGCGTACGGGCATCTGTACCCGATGATGCCGCTGGCGCTGGCATGTGCGGATGCCGGTCATGAGGCGGTGATTGCCAGCGGATCGCCGTTTCTTGGGCGGTTGCCGCTGCCGACTGTTCCCGGGTATCCGCCTAACCTCGAGTTGGACTGGGCGATCCAGGAAGCCAGACGGCGACATCCCGATCTGCACGATCAGGACTTCAGCATGGCCATGTTCGCTGACGTGACCGCCGAGTCCGTTGCGCCGACGATGATCGAACAATGTGAGCGGGTGCGCCCCGATCTGGTGATCTACGAGGCGATGAACACCGGGGCCGGTGTGGCAGCGAGTGTGCTCGGAATTCCCGCCGCGGCGTTCGCGATTCTCCTGGCGAGTTCCTTCTACGGCTCGCTTCACGCTGCGACGGTTGGCTACCAACGCAGCATGTGGCTGCAGCGGGGTCGTACGCCGCCCGCGGGGAATGGGCTACTCGCCGCGGTGCTGATCAACCCGGCGCCGTCGACGCTGCGGCAGGCGTCCGCGGGCGAGACCAGGACTATTGGCCAGCGCTGAGGTGCCTGCGTGGCTCACCGCAACGCGTACCCGACCGCGGGTCTATCTCACGCTCGGCACGGTGTCGTTCGGCGCAGTCGACGTGCTCAACCGCGCGGTGGCCGAGATTGCGGCGTTCGATGTCGACGTGCTGGTGACGGTCGGGCCGGAAGGCGAGCCTGCTGCGCTCGGCGAAGTACCGGACAACGTGTACGTCGAACGGTTCGTGGCCCAGTCGGCGGTGCTGCCGCTGGTCGACCTCATCGTGCACCACGGTGGCACGGGTACGGTGCTCAGCGCACTCGAAGTAGGGCTGCCCCAGCTGCTTCTGCCGCAAAATGCGGACCAGTTCGTCAATGCCGAGATCCTGACGGCCGCGGGCGCGGCGCGGGGCGCTGCCCAACGACGCGCAGCTGCCAGGGCTATTGGCGAAGCGGTGCAGGAGCTACTTGGTAATGCGCCTGAGCGTCAAGCCGCGATGCGGCTGCGCGATGAGATCGCCACGATGCCCTCACCAGGAGAGGTGGTTCCCGCGCTAGTCAAGCTGGCGGGCGCGTAGGGACGCGGTCGTTTGCGCGCACAAGCCGCGAGATGGCCGCTTGAGTTGGCTGAGAGCCGGTCGTTTCCGCGCACGGGCGCGAGGACGTTCAGGCCTGCTTCGGATCCTCCATCCGGAAACCGATCTTGAGTGTGACCTGGAAGTGCTCGATCTCGCCGTCGGCCAGATGTCCGCGGATGTCTGTGACCTCGAACCAGTCAAGGCCTCGCACCGTACGTGCCGCGCGCTGGATCCCGACGCGGATGGCGTCGTCAACTCCCTGCGCGGATGTGCCGACGATCTCAGATAGTCCGTACACGTGGCCGTTCATGCTTCGCTCCTTCGGCAGCGGTTCGTTGTGACCCTAGCGAGTGCGTGCGGTCATCGTCGCGGAACGCGCCGGTCCGGGTTTTGGCTCTGCAGATTTGGGTTGCGCCATCTGACAGACTGTCTGAGGCATGACGCTGGTCGTCGAGCCTCATACTGGGCCTCTAGCTCAATTGGCAGAGCTGCGGACTTTTAATCCGTAGGTTGTGGGTTCGAGTCCCACGGGGCCCACTCTGACTAGGTCATTTAGGTCACGCCGGGTTCTGTAGGCACAGTTTAGGCACAACTTATGATCCGCAGCGGCTCCCTAACACTGACGCGGTCGACTCCTCACCGCTATCTATGCCGGTCAACCGTTCCGGGCGGCACTCCGCGATCTGGGTCTGACATCTAACCAGGTGTGGGGATTGACCAAGACCGACGAGGAATGGGCGGAAGCGCTCGAGGCTGCCCTTGCCGCAACGCGCCGGGAGGACCTAGAGCACGGCACCAATGCCGCGTATCAGGTCGTATGACCGGACTGCCTTCGATGTCTGCCGCGCTGCGGAACGCCGTCCGGATCCTCCTACCTGGGCTTGCGCCGCTTGCCGAAGGCCGTGTGCCCAAGGGAAGAGCCGACGCGGATCAGCGATCTGAGGCCGACCATCGGGACATATCTGCCTGCCCATCCGGCTGCTCCGATGGCGGCGATGCGTGTTCTGTCGGTCATCCCTTGACTCCTCCTGAGGTCAGGCCGGCGATGAACCACCGTTGGAAGGCGACGAAGATGGTAAGTACGGGAACGAAGGCGACGATGATGAAGGCCGAGAACAGCCCCCAGAAGTTCCCGAATCCGGTAGTGATGTAGCGGACGATGCCGTTTTGGACGGTCTTCATGTCCTCTGTGGTGGCGAGGACGGTGCCCACGAGGTAGTCATTCCACACGAACACGAAGATGAAGATAGCGATGGCGGCGATGCCGGGGCGGATCAGGGGGATAATGATGTGCCAGAGGATCTGGAGCCGGGTGCACCCGTCAATGGCGGCAGCCTCTTCGATCCCTACTGAGATGTTCTCGATGAAGTTGCGCAGGAACAGGACGCTCTGTCCGCAGATGATCGCGGTGTAGACAACGATCAACATGGGGTAGGTGTTGATCAGCGCGGTCTTGACGAGCATGGAGTACAGCGCGATGAAGACGACGATGGCTGGGACCATCGACAAGACCAAAATTCCGGTCATCAGCGTTTCCATGCGGCGACTGCGGTATCTGGTAGCGACGTAGGCGGCGGGGATACTGATCGCGAGAGCCAGCACGATGGATCCGGCTGCGTAGATGAGGGAGTTGATGAAGAATCGGATGTTCGTTGCGGTGAGAAGGCCGAGGTAGTTGTCGAAGGTGATCGGGTTCGGGATCCACTCGGGCGGGAATTTGATGGTGTCTGCTTCGGGTTTCAGCGATGTGGAAACGATCCAGACGACTGGTGGGAGGACGATCAGCGCAGAGATAACGATGTAGGTCCAGGTTGAGATCGTTGGGAGGACCGACCTGGAACGACGGCGGCGGCGGCTCGCCGCGGTGGCGGTGGCGGTGGCGGTGGTCACAGGCTTTCCTTACGTCGGAACCGGATGGCGGCGAGGGTGAGGATGATGTTGACGGTGAAGAGGAGGATGGCGGTCGCCGAGGCCCCAGACAGGTTGAAGTCGTTGAAGGTCTGGTTGAACACCCGCATCGAAAGGGTTTCTGTCGCCCCGAGCGGTCCGCCGCGCGTGGTCACCAAGATGATGGTGACCATTTGCACGTAGAGCATCAGCAGGACAATCACGACCGAGACGATGGTGTTTCGCAGAAACGGCAGCGTGATGTTGACGAAGTCGTGCCACAGTCCGCCCCCGTCGACCTTGAGGCTTTCGCGGAGCTCCTCGGGGATGGTTTGCAAAGCGCCGAGGAAGAGCAGCATCGCCTGCGGATACGACCACCATGCCGTGATGAGCGTCACGGCCAGCAGAGCGGTCGTTGGCGAAGAAAAAACGTCGGTGGGACCGAAGCCGAGTGATTTGGTGATGGCGGTGGCGGGTCCGAAGTTGGGGTTGAGGAACCACAGCCAAATGGTTCCGGCGGTCGCCTGCGACAGCAGCCACGTGAGGAGAAAGAGGCTGCGAACGCTGCGCTTGAACCGGTGCAGGCTGTTCAGCACGATCCCGGACAAGAGACCAGCCGGCAGGGCAATGATCAGCGCCCCCAGCGAGAAGACCAGGGTAGTTCTGATGCTACTGGGCAGGTCTGGATCCGAAATTAGTTCGACGAAGGAGTTGAGACCGGAGAACTCTCCGATTTGGTAGTACGTCGTCTCGTGCAGCGCTGTCCATGCCGTGTAGAACAGCGGTCCGATGAAGACGAACAAGAAGACAGCGCTGACCGGTAACACGTAAAGCCAGATCCGACGGTCTTCGCGTCGGCGACGGATCACCGCCACCTTGCTGGTGGGAGGTGCGTCTGGAGCCTGAGTGCGCGGCGAACTTGCAATGGACATGATGTGATGTCTCTCTTCCCCGGGGAGCCCGGCTGCGCGGGGTCCCCGGATGGTTGGCCGAGGCTACTTGTTGGCCGCGTCCTGCGCGGACGTGATGAAGTCGCTACCTGACTTCTTGTTCAGGTACAGGTCCTGCCCGGCTTGTGAGAGCCCAGTGGCAACAGCGATCCAGTTGTCGGCGTAGGTGTGCGGCTCGCTGTTGCTCTTGACATACTCGGCGATCTTGTTAACCGTTTTGGCTTCCGGGGTCGAAAAGAATGGTTCCTCGTAGGTTGCGGCGCGGGTGGGGACCTCGCCGCCGGTGGCCATCACGGCAGCGCCCTTGGGACCGGTCATGTATTCGATGAATTTCCAGGCAGCGTCGGCATGCTCACTGTCGGCACCGATACCCAGGGTCCATCCGATGGTGGCGCCGGTGTCGTCCCCCGTCGACGCCGTAGGCAGGGAGGTCCACTTCACATCGGGGTTCTGAGACGCCATGGTGACGATTCGCTCAGTGCCGAGCACAGTCATCGCGACGGTCCCGTTGGCCAACCCGTCGGCGACCGTGCCGTAGGTGTCTGAGGTCACGCTGCTCGCGAGGGCTCCGGCATCCCGTAGATCGGCCAGGAAGTTGCCGAACTCGATGCCTTTCTCGGTCGCGAAGTCGGCCTTACCCTCGGCATTCCAGATCGGCTGGTCGACCTGACTCATGAAGCAGTCGAAGAAGGTGGCGATGATCGCGGAGTTGTCGGCGTCTGAGAATCCGGTGCCGAAGCCGGTGACGCCAGCTTTGGCTGCCTTCCCGGCCACCGTCACAACCTCGTCATAGGTCTTGGGTACCTCGACGCCGAGCTGCTTGAGGACCTTCTCGTTGTAATAGAACGCACACGTGCGGTACTCGTACGGAACCGCAACCTGCCCGTCCGGGCCAGCAAGCGTGTCGATCGGACGGAGCCAATCTGTGATCTCAGACGCCGCCGCCGGCAGCGGCGAGTAAGCCCCCGCGGCCGCCATCTGCGGCACCTGCGGAGTGAACATCTTGAACACGTCCGGTGCCTGCCCGGCAGCCGCAGCCTGCGGCAGCCGATTGAGCATGTCTCCCAAGGACACCACCGCAAGCTCCACCTTGATGTCGGGGTTGGCCGCCTCGAAGTTCGCCAGGTTCTCCTTCAACGCCTTCGCCCGCGGATTGTCCTGACTCGGGTCCAGAAAGTCCCAATAGGTCAACGTGACCGGCCCCTCGGACTCAGAAGCCGACCCGGAGCACCCGGTGGCCAACAAGCTCGCCGCCGCCGCCAGCGCAACGGCAAAGCGCCATCGTTTCTTGATCATGTTCTCTCCAATGAGATCGATTGCTGAGATCGGTTGCAGTGACCGTAGAGCAAGGACGGCCCCGGTGTCAAGGCCGCGACCGTAATTGCCCCGGTCGCCAGATGGGAGGCAGCGGTTTGAGCGTTGATTGGCGTCCAACGCTCAGGGTCGAGGTTGACGCGCGCGCTCGACGGTCTTAGAGGATCGCGTCTCGTGTTGAGAGGGAGACTTCGGGCCGAAGGCTCTGCGAGCTCTGCGATCGTCTCTTCAGATGAGATCGGTTGCTGAGATCGATTGCAGTGACAGTTGGCAGCATGCGACTATCTGTCAGTCACGTTCTTGACCAGAGGGGACACAGGTGTTCACCAAGCTTGCGACACTGCGCACGATCGACGAGTCAGGCGCTGTGCTCATCGTTCGGCTGCCCGACGCGGATAGTGCGGAGCGCGTCGCGCATGCCGCGATCGAGGGCGGGTTCCGCGCCCTGGAGATCACGCTCTCCATCCCAGGGGCCGTCGAGCTCATCCGACGGTTAGCCACCCGGTACACACCGGACGGTGTCGCCGTGGGAGCGGGAACAGTCCTCGACGGCTACGCCGCGTACGAGTGCATCCGAGCCGGTGCGGCCTTCTTGGTCAGCCCACAGCTCAACCCCGAGATGATTCGGGTCGCCAACCGCTACCAGGTCCCGACGATCAGCGGGGCCTTCACCCCGACCGAGATGCTCGAGACCGCTGAGGCGGGTGCGGATATCGTCAAGATATTCCCGACCGAGAACGCCGGTATCCCCTACGCCAAGGCCATGCTCGCGCCGCTGGCGCACCTGCCGATTATGCCCGCCGGCGGAGTGACTGTCGAGAACGTCAAGGAGTGGTTCGCCGCGGGCGTGGCAGGCGTGGGTGTGGGAAGCGCCATCACCAAGGCGTGGCAGCCTGACGGCGACTTCACCCAGGTGACCGCCGCTGCCCGCGACTTCCTGATGGCGGTGCGGGACGCGCGCGGATGAACGCGCCGACCCTGCGCATCGTCATCGGCACAGCGGGCTCCGGCAAGTCGACGATTGCCCAGCGCCTCGCCCGGCAGCATGGCGCCGCGTACCTCGACAAGGATGCGATGAGCGCGCGGTTCGTCGAGGCCGCCCTGGTGTCGGCCGGGTACGACCCCGGCGACCGCGAGGCCAACCCGTTCTACCGCGACAACATCCTGCCCCTCGAGTACGACTCGCTGCTCGACGTCGCCGGGGCCAACCTCCGTCTCGGTTGCCCCGTGGTGGTCGACGCACCCTTCACCCCCTACTTGTCTGATCCCACGTTCATCACCGCGGCCGCGGAGCGCTTCGACTGGCCGCCGATCGACGTGGAGGTGGTACGGGTCCGCGTCTCCCCGAAGACGCTGCAGGACCGGCTGCGCAAGCGTGGCCTCGAGCGCGACCAGGTCAAGCTCGCCCATTGGGACGAGTACTGGTCCGTGCACGGCGGGCTGCGGTGCGCGTGGACCGGCGTACGGCTGTCAGAGCTCTCCAACGACGCGGAGGAGGCGGAGACCGCCTCGGACCTGCCGGCCCTCCCGATTGACCTCGAGCACGGAGGACGCGACACGGACGCAGGCACCCGATGATCAGCGGAACGACCACGCTCGTCGCCCACCTGGGCTATCCCACGCACACGTTCAAGTCGTCGCTGATCTGCAACCCCTGGTTCGAGAAGAACGGCATCGACGCCGTCGTCGTCCCGATGGGGATCAAGGCCGAGGACTACCCGGACTTCTTCCGATCAGTCTTCACCCTCACCAACATCCGCGGTGCCCTGGTCACCATGCCGCACAAGGTCACCACCATGGAGCTGGTGGACGAAATCAGCCCGACCGCCGCGATCGCCGGCGCGACGACCGCCGTCCTGCGACGGGAGGACGGGTCGCTCCTCGCCGACCAGTTCGACGGCGCCGGCTTCGTCCGCGGCATGCTGCGCAAAGCATTCGACCCCTCCGGGAAACGCGCGCTGGTCGTCGGCAACGGCGGGGTCGGTTCTTCGATCGCTGCCTCGCTGGCCGGCATCGGCCTCGCCGAAATCGGCTTGTTCGATCCCAACGCAGCCGCCTCTGAAGCACTCGCCCAGCGCATCAACGTGCACTACCCAGACGTGAAAATCGTGATGGGCTCGAAGGATCCCGAGGGCTACGACCTGATCGTGAACGCCACCCCCATCGGGATGAACGACGACGATCCCCTGCCCGTCGACGTCGACCGCGTCGCCCCCGGTTCGTACGTCGGAGATGTGGTGCTCAAGACCGACATCACCCCGTTCCTGCAGACAGCCAAGGACAAAGGCTGCACGATCCAGGTCGGCACCGACATGTTGTTCGAGCTGATTCCCGCCTACCTGGAGTTCTTCGGCTTCAAAGGCGCCACACCCGACGAGCTGCGCGCAGCTGCGCAGCGACCGTGACGACCACGGCTTGCGGGAAGGCGTCCGTTGCCAAAGAACTTGTCAGTAGCGGGCCGGCTTTGCAATCTATGAATATGTCTACCATGTTAATCCCTTACAGGAGTGTGCGCGATGAGAGCTTTGGTCAGTGGTGGAAGTAGCGGCATCGGCGCGTCTACATGCGTGAGGCTCGCTGAGGCGGCTCTTGCCCGAGGCGAGCAGCCGCAGATCGCGGTGTGTGGACATAAAGAGACCACTAGCCAAGAGCAAGTTGTTCGTTCAATCCAGTCAATGGGCGGTACTGCCATCGCATTGGTGGGTGACCTCAGCGATCCCAACGTGCCAGGTCAACTTGTAGAAGCTGCGGTAGCCGAATTTGGTGGCCTGGATGGGTTGGTAGGCAATGCTGGAATCGCTAGCCCTGGCGCAATATGCGACTTGTCCGTCGAGGACTGGGACAATATGTTCTCGGTCAACCTCCGCGGCGCGTGGCTTCTTGCCAAAGCAAGCTACGCGCACTTGAAGCAAAGTCGCGGTTCGGCCTGTTTCATCTCTTCAATGTCTGGTCAGCTACCGCATGCCGGATCAGGTGCTTATAGCCCCAGCAAAGCTGCTTTGACAATGCTAGCCCAGACGCTCGCTTTGGAGTGGGCACCTGACGGTATTCGTGTGAATGTGGTATCCCCAGGGATGACTCATACACGGATGACTGAGAAAATGTACGCCGACCCCCAAATCAAGAAAGCAAGAGAAGGTATTATTCCGCTGTCGAGAATTGGTGACCCCACGGATATCGCGAATGTGATTGAGTTTCTGGTAGGCCCGTTGTCGGGTTACGTCACGGGGCAAGACATCTGTGTCGATGGCGGCTTCTCAAAGTCTATTCTTAGTCATATTCCTGGTCGACCAAGCTCCAACTCGTAAGGCTCGATGTGCTTGGAGTAGTCAGCACTAACCTCTTTTGATTGAACGGCTTGGGGGATCGTCGGTGGCGTCCCGCAGCGGCGCGGTCGCGCGGGATCGGTGAGTGCGCCACTAGGTAACGTCGGCGGCGGTTAACGCCTCGCGCACACCGCTGCGCTGTTAGTCGTGCCAGGTCAGTCCTGATCCCGCAACCACCGCGACGATGCACTGCTCGAGCTGCTCGTCTCAGCTCGACATCGCCGGCCTCGGCGCACTCGGCGCCACCTCAGTCATCGGCAACCTACTCGCCCGGTCGGCCCTGGCGCCGGTCCAGCACTACCGCGGCCGG
>DATHIJ010000277.1:0-3368 GCA_035489975.1 Propionibacteriaceae bacterium
GACATCTGCCAGCATCGCCTGGTAGCAGTGGGGAACGGAACCTGGACGGTAGGTAATGCTTCGGGCGGATGTGTTCCGTCCCGCAGATGACCCGCCGCTATCCAGCGCTGCTGACCTGCGTCCCTATGGGAAGGGACTCACCTGGCAGGACAGCTGTGCTACGGTACGGGAGCTCTTCACCGGCAAGCCACCCACGGGGAGGAACCACGGGGCATCCCTGGCACTCGCAGCCGAGAAGAAGGAGTTTGGAGCAAGCCGCCGGGCCCGCTGGTTCGGCCTAAACGGCGCGTCTTGAAGGCCAGCGCTGCGCCTTTTCGTCGCCGACCACGCCAGTCGGCGTTACCGTCGTTCAACTTCGCCAGCCTATGTATACTAACCAGAACGATGCCAGCCCTGAGAGTCGCCACACTGAACCTCTACGGGCCACCGTACCGAGCGGACGAGCGAGCTGAACTAGTCGTGCAGGGTCTGGCGCGGCTGCGACCAGACATCGTCGGCCTTCAAGAAGTGAACATTGGCGCGGACATTGGAACTCGCATTTGCAGTGAGCTTAATGTGCTAGTCAAAGGCTCGACCCTCCGAATCCTGCACGTAGCCAACCCCGGCACGGAGGCGAATCGGGGGGCACTGGCAGTCATCACCCATCTGCCAGTGCTTGCCCACGAGGGATTTGACTATCTCACCGAGGGCCTCGAATGGAACCGGACGGTTCAGCGGGTTCGCGTCGATGTAGAGGGGCAGACGGTGGATTTCTACAACACTCACTTGCACTACCAGTTGGGCAGCGACGCGGACGCAATGCGCTGCGAGCAGGTGGAAAGGCTGCTAGCGTGGATGGACTCGCACGGGTGGGACTTCCCAAAGATGGTCGTCGGAGATTTCAACGCTTGGCCTGACTCGCGGGCGGTGCGCCTGCTTAAGGATCGGTTCAGATCCGCGTATCAAGCCGTACACGGCAAGGAGCCCGAAAAGACGTGGCCCACGCCGCTGTTGAGACAGCCGTCCGCGCCCGACTGGACGTTAGACTATATCTTCCTCTCGCCCGGGGTTCGCGTAACTGATGCTGCTGTAACCTTTACCGAGGCTGGTGCGTCAGACTCTGGGTTGTACGCATCAGACCACTTCGGTCTGGCCGCCAGCGTGGAACTTGGGGCGTGACAACGGGTTCGTGCTCGCAACTGGGGAAACGCTGTACTCTTGAGCGACTCAGGGCGTAGCCTTCCAGCGAACCTTATTCTCGTCCGGGGATTGCCTGCGAGCGGAAAGAGTACGTTGGCGCGAGCTGTGGCCGCGATAAACAGCCTCCCGATTCTGGACAGAGATATCCTGAAGGCCTCAGCAGTGCAGGGCTACCTTGACGATGTAGAAGCTGGCAAGCTGTCATATGCGCAGCTACTGCTCCTCGCCGAACAACAGCTTGCACTAGGCCTCGGCGTGGTTGTTGATAGTCCCTTTACGAAGGACGACCAGCTGACACCTTTCATTGCCCTAGGCCGTGTCCTCAGTGTGCCCGTAAGAATAATTCATTGTGTCGTCGCAATCGATGTCCTGCGAGAAAGAATTCGACGACGGGAGGGACAAGTTACATCGGTGCAATGGGCCGGTGATTGTGGCGTTGCCCGAATGAACACGAGGTTGGAAGAAGATGCCGAAGCACGCTCACTCCTATTTCCACGACCTGTAGCGGGGGCGGAGCTGCTCGCGGTCGACACAAATCAACCGCTAGAACGATGTCTGCAGATAGTCCAACGATGGCTCGTGAAATCGTGACCTAACGTTCCGTGTGTGAGCGAAAAAGCCGACCTCGCTGATGGCTCCACGCGGTCACCTAATTCCACGCGGATCGCGTTATAGTTTGCCAAGAGTTATGGCTGGCGAAGGCACGTTCTTAGGCGAGGTTCAACGCGGCTCGCAACGATTCTGGCACCGGTCGTGGTGTTGGAAAGGCCCGCTACTAGTCGTTTAATTCTAGAATTTTGCGTAATCCAGATAGCCAAAACTACCAAACGAATTTAACCTGTCAAGTAAGTTGCGGTGGCTGGACGGGATGGCTGAGTGGCAGCCATCGCATCTCCGACTGGAATCAGTAGTAACCTTTACGTTATAGTCAGACTCGCACGCCATCGTGGCATTCAGAAGGACATTAGCTCGAGAGGAGCAGCATGAGTCGCAAAGTCTACGTTATCGGTGTCGGCATGACCAAGTTCGAGAAGCCCGGCTCGAAGGCCTGGGACTACCCCGACATGGCGAAGGAGGCGGGCACGAAGGCCCTCGAAGACGGTGGAATTCCTTATGCGGAGGTCGAGCAGGCCGTCGTCGGCTACGTCTACGGCGAGTCCACCTGTGGGCAGCGGGCCGTCTACCAGCTCGGTCTCACCGGCATTCCCGTCTATAACGTCAACAACAACTGCTCCACCGGCTCCACCGCCCTCTTCATGGGCAAGCAGCTCGTCGAAGGCGGCCTCGCTGACTGCGTCCTCGCCCTCGGCTTCGAGAAGATGCAGAAGGGCTCGCTCGGCGCGACCTTCACCGACCGCATCAACCCGATGGACCAGCACGTGAACGCGATGGTGCGACTGCGCGGGTTCGAGCCGCATCCACCTGCCGCGCAGCTCTTCGGCAACGCGGGCCGCGAGCACATGGAGAAGTACGGCTCGACGCCACTCCATTTCGCCAAGATCGGCTACAAGAACCACAAGCACTCCGTCAACAACCCCTACTCCCAGTTCCAGGACGAGTACTCCATCGAGGACATCCTCGCGGCGCCGATGGTCCACGAGCCGCTCACCAAGCTCCAGTGCTGCCCGACCTCCGACGGCTCCGGTGCCGCCGTCCTCGCCAGCGAAGACTTCGTCAAGAAGCACAACCTCCAGGACAAGGCGATCGAGATCCTCGGCCAGACAATGGTCACCGACACCGGCGAAACGTTCGATAGCAAGAGCAGCATCAAGCTCATCGGTAGCGATATGACCCGGCTCGCCGCCAACCGGGTTTACGAGCACACCGGCCTCGGCCCGGACGATGTCGACGTTATCGAGCTCCACGACTGCTTCTCTGCCAACGAGATGATCACGTACGAGGCTCTCGGCCTTGCGGAAGAAGGGACAGCCCACAAACTCGTCGAACAGGACGCCTTCACCTACGGCGGGAAAGTGGTAGTCAACCCCTCGGGCGGGCTGATCTCGAAGGGCCACCCGCTCGGCGCAACCGGCCTTGCCCAGTGCTCCGAGCTCACCTGGCAGCTGAGGGGACAGGCGGACAAGCGCCAGGTGGCGGGCGCAAAGGTCGCGTTGCAGCACAACATCGGCCTCGGCGGCGCCGTCGTCGTCACGATGTACCGCAAGGGCTTCGCATAGCGACGGCAACCG
>DATHIJ010000278.1:0-2710 GCA_035489975.1 Propionibacteriaceae bacterium
ATGCTAAGCGTTGACCCCTTCGGCGGGTCCTCTTTCAGGGGTTCGGCTAGTTTCTGAAAATGATCCACCTTGGCCTGAGTTACTCTGAAATCGCCCGTGGGAAGGCGCTCAGGTTCGTAGTCGAAGGAGAACTGTCCACACTGGATTACCTCGCCGGGGGCACGTGCCAAGAGCCACGATGGGTGCAGTATTCGAGCCCGCGGTCCCTCACCCAACAATCGTAGTTGCCCACGACCGAACGCGAACTCCGCGAGCCCTCGAAAGGCATCCCAAGCACCGCCGGCGACTTGCCACGCGCCTCGCCATCCCTCCCCCCGGGCTGCAAACGTGACGAACATGGTCGGCATCGCATGGTCGCGCTCGTAGTACCTGAATTCGGGCTGCTTCTTAAGGTCATCAGCGAGGGAGCTGAGAACGGCCGATGAAGGTTCGACGGCGAAGCGAGTACCGAGGAGGGTGAAAGCAAGAGCCGTTTCGGCGTGAGGAAGGGACAGCCCAAGGGGAAGCCAAAACTGCCACTCGCGCTCAGCGTTTTCGGCGCCCTGACCCGCGTTCCACAATCGCTCGAAGTCGTCCAGTGATTTCTCCCCGGCCTTGCTGAGAAGGTCGAGGAGTCGCCACGCCTCTGTCCGAGACAACTTGGGCGTTGCGGATTCGGCGAATTCGATCAACGGCACGTCAAAGTCGGGACCGACTGGCCAGCCGTTGGGAAGCTTGGTAGCGAGCAGCCAATCGATAAGCTCCTGGGCCGCTTCACGGTGGCCGTCCCTCCACAGCCGGGGTGTTCCCGTCATCCGAGTACCTCGTCGTCTCGCAACGATCGCTGCCGCCCTCGCTCGGGCGCACACGCATTCCGGAGAGACTCCCCTCCGGCAAGCCTCGCTCGGCTCAAGCGCCAGCGGGCACATGACGCTTCAACACACCCTCAATCATAACGCGAGCTTGATCCTTGTTACGCGGTGGCTCGGTTCGACGCCGGAAGACCGAAGGCGGCTGTCCGCGACGGCCCCGCCTCCCCTTCCGGACTCCATTTGGGTCGGTTCCCGGAATCCGAATGGGGAGGAGATCAAGATGGGTCGTGCGCAGCTCTTCGAGCGCGTCTGGTCGCAGCCGGTGGCGAGCCTGGCGGTGGAGTGGGGTCTCTCGGGGCCGGGCCTGAAGAAGGTCTGCCGGAGGCTGCAGATCCCGGTGCCGCCTCGCGGTTATTGGGCAAAGCTGAAGGCCGGACATCGTATCAAACGACCGGCTCTACCTGGCATACTGAACGATTCAGACCCCGAGATCATCGTTCGAGCCCCCTAGCTGGCAGGACCGCGTGTTTTATCGTGGTCGGTTGTGGAAAGGCGCGGCGGACTGCGAGTCCGGCGCGCGCATCTAACCCCCGTGCGTGGCTAGCATCACGATGCGCTTTGCCAGAGTGTTTGCCCCTCCTGAACGACGGAATGATCGACGCGACCCCTGAATCCCATGCGCACGGTTAGTCGGGAGAGTCACGACAAAGAGCAGCAACTACGCGATGTTCTGGGCATCGGTGTTTGTGACTCGGACCCCGAAGATCGACCGGGAATTGCAGCAAAATCACAACAAAACTCACAGCACGCGACCCCCTGAAAGGCCATCAGGGGGTCGATCGTTTTGAGGCGTGGAGACCGCCCTGTGAGCGCGCTCCTGCGGCGCTCCGTTCAACGCACCCCGTATCCACCCTCGGGCGACGTCCACGCGGGCTGCGATTGGCGGAAGAAGTCCAGCAGCTGCCGCTCACTGAGCTCAGCGAGCGATGCGTCGGGACTCTTGGATCCCAGAGGCGAATAGCGGGTGAAGCGGCGCTTGCGCTCGGGGCCGGTCCCGAGCTCGAACAGCAACCCAAACTCATCCTTCCCATAAACGGTGATGCGGCCCGTGGGATAAACCTTCCAGATCCAGCCGTCTACCACGAGGGTGGGTCGTGCCATACCTCACACGCGCGACGCTTACGGACGAGAAAAGAAGGGCGGACTCAGCCGCCCCCCTCCCCTCAAACAGACCGGTCGGCCTTGAAACAGACCGGAGCTACAAGCGGTCGCGCAGACCGGTCGGGCCCTAGTTCCTTGCGGCGATCTGGTGGAAGGTCGAGTTCGAAACCTCGAAGGCCTCAACCTTCGGTGTTCCCTCAACCACCTTCGCCAGGCTCGTCAGCACCTGCGGATAGATGTCGCGGCTGTAGTTGTCCGCGTCCTCTCGCCGATCCCACAGACTGATCGCCACCGCTTCGGAGCGGTCCGCGGCAACGAACGAAATCTCGTCCTTGAAGCCATTCTGTTTCCGAAGCAGGGGCAGAACGTCCTTCTCGAGCAGCTGGGTAAACTCACCGGCCGTGTTGGCCTTCAGATGCATGGACACATTGCGTGCGTACATATCGACTCCTTGGCTACGCCGACATGAACCTACATGACCACTACGCGTGCCTGTGCGTGTTACAGCGTCTCTCCGCTCAGTACATCCCGCCCATGCCACCGCCGCCGGGCATCGGGGGCACCTTCTCCTTCTTCTCCACCACCACGCACTCGGTGGTGAGGAGCAGTCCCGCGATGGACGCGGCGTTCTGCAGCGCCGTGCGGGTGACCTTGGTCGGGTCAATGACGCCGGCCGCGACCAGATCCTCGTACTCGCCGGTCTGGGCGTTGTAGCCGAAGTTGAGCTTGGCCGACGCCTTCACCTTCCCCACGACGAT
>DATHIJ010000279.1:0-2683 GCA_035489975.1 Propionibacteriaceae bacterium
CCCGGAAACCCGATCTGGATCGACACAGTGCCGATCTGGGAGGGCGACGGCGACTGGTACGCCCTGCTTGTTGACCAGGCCGTCGTCGTGCCCAGCCCGGTGACCGACGCTCTGGGAGCCGCCGCTCGCGAGACCGGCACCTACCTGGTGATCGGAGTGGACGAACGCGAACCGCACGGCACCACGATCTACAACGCCACGCTGTATTTCGGACCCGACGGCACTCTGCTGGGTAGGCACCGCAAGCTGATGCCCACCGGCTCAGAACGGACCGTGTGGGGCATGGGCGACGGCTCGACATTGCCGGTTGTCGACACCCCGTACGGGCGGCTGTCCGGGCTGACCTGTTGGGAGAACTACATGCCGCTGACCCGGTTCTACGTCTACAGCCTGGGAGTGGACATCTGGACCGCACCCACGCTCGCACCGGGCGACGCTTGGATCGCGACCATGCGGCACATCGCGCGCGAGGGGCGCTGCTATGTCATCGGCGTCAACCCCTGCATGCACCTCGATCAGATCCCGGCCGAGTTCCCGCACCGCGACCGAGTCAGGCGCGCAGACCAGGACGCCTGGGTCGAGCCCGGAAACAGCGTCATCGTCGACCCCGCCGGCAGCATCTTGGCAGGACCGGCGCGGCACGAGGAGACCATCCTCTACGCCGATATCGATCTCGCTGCCGTACGGGCCGCGCGGCGATATTTCGACCCTGTCGGCCACTACCATCGTCCCGACATCTTCCAGCTCCATGTCGACACCCGCGCCCGCCCGCCCATCGTCGTCCATGAGGCACCCGCGTCCGTGAGCGGGGACAACAGCTCCTCCGCATCCGACTTGTCAGCGTCTCAGCGGGCTACAGCCAACTGAGACGCTGACAAGTCGGATTTAGAGGGAGTTCGCGGCCGAAGTCAGCCGGAAGTGTCACGGCTCGTCAGGGCCTACCACGCGGCGAAGTTCAGACCACGTTCACGTCTGGGAAGACTGCTCAACAAACACCGAGGCGAGATCGTTGCCATTGCCAGCAAGCACAAGGCCTCGAACGTGCGCGTTTTCGGCAGCGTGGCGAGAGGCGAAGACGGGCCATCCAGTGACATCGACCTGCTAGTCGATCTTGCAGCTGACGCCGACCTCTTCGACATTGCTGGGCTCAATGTCGAATTGCAGCGACTTCTTGGCCACCCGGTGGACGTCGTGCCGGCACGGATGTTGAAGCCGCGCGTCGCCTCCTCGGCTCTATCCGACGCACTCAGGCTGTGATCAAGCGACGACGTGTGGATGCTGATCATCTACAGGACGCGGTTGAGCACCTTCACGTACTCGATGACCACCTTCGGCGCGGCGGGCTCGACGATGTTCTGGTCAGAGATGCAGTCTGCCATCGCTTAGAGGTGGCCATCGACGCCATCAGCAGAGTCAGTCCCGAGCTCCTGGACTCCGAAGCCCCTGACGATTGGCCAAAGATTGTCGCAATGAGGAACATACTGGTGCACCAATACGCCGACCTCGACCCCGACATCCTGCAGAACACGATAAACAATCGGCTTGGCGATCTCCGGGATCTGATCACTCGGCTCGACACTGCTATTCGTCGATCACGATGAGCCGGCGGCTCCGCCCATGCCGGCGTCTCGGGCTCGGATGATCGCTCCCGACCGGTCGGCTACGTGGAGCTTGGTGATGATGTTGGACACGTGGTTGCGTACGGTCTTGCTGCTCACTCCTAGACGGCGGGCGACCGCAGCATTGTCGCGGCCAGCGGCAAGCAAGCCCAACACCTCGTGCTCGCGCTCGGTGAGCTGCGGGAATGGCGACGTCGCAGCGGTCCGGCTGAAGTGGCTGAGCATTTGAGCCGCGATCCCGGCACCGAACAGCGCCTCGCCGCGAGCGACCGCGCGGACCGCCGCCACGATCTCATCGGGCCCTGATCCTTTGAGTGTGTAGCCGTACGCCCCGGCGCGGAGCGCGGCAAGCACGTTCTCATCGTCGTCGTACATGGTGAGGATGAGGGCACGCGTCGCCAATCCCGCTGCCCGGAGCTGCCCGCAAACCCACAACCCGTCGCCATCGGGCATGTTGAGGTCGAGGACGGCTACATCGGGTTGGTTTTCGATCGCAGCACGCACGGCCTCCTGCCCGGTGGTGGCGACCGACATCACGGTCAGGTCGTCCTCGGCGTCAAAGACCGCTCGCAGCCCGCTGATGAAAACCGGATGATCATCAGCGAGGATCAGCTTGATCAACTGGCCCTCCCAGATTCAGGGGCAATCTCGCGGTGATCACCGTTCCGCCTTCCGGAGCCGACCGCACCGACAGCGTGCCGCCCACTTCGGCTGCGCGCTCTCGCATGGATCGCAGCCCGACTCCAGGCGTACGGTCCGGCTTCAGGCCATGACCATCATCGCGTACCGTCAGCTCGACCGCGTCGTCAGCAACCAAGATCGACACTGTGCACGAGGTTCCATCGCTGTGGCGTACGGCGTTCGTCATGGCCTCGACCGCAATCCGGTAGGCGGCAGTCTCGATCGCCGCCGGCAGCGGGCCGGGCGGATTCGACCCGTCGACGTGGATCTCCATCCCGCCGGCCAGAGTCGCGGCCCGGGAACGCACTGCCCCGAGCAGGCCGAGTTCGTCCAGTGCCGGCGGCCGCAGCGCCTCGACGAGACGTCGTACGTCGGCAAGGCTG
>DATHIJ010000280.1:0-2742 GCA_035489975.1 Propionibacteriaceae bacterium
CCGACCGCCTTGTCGATCACCTGCCAGACCTCCTGGTCCAGCCGGTTCTCCTTCCAGATGCCGTACGCGGTACCTAGCAACACCGGCGGGACCGCAATCAGCCCGATCGCTCCGCTCACCGCCGCATCGACCCACTCATGACCCCCCAGGCTGATGCTTACCTGACCCTCTCCGGGGGTGAAGACCACCGTCAGCGCGTATGTGACCCCCAGCAGTTGGCGCCACAGGCTCTCCTTGCGCGCCTGCATCACCGTGCGGTCCCCGCTGGTGCGGTAGACCTGTGCCTCGAACTCCTGGGCGCGGAAGTGGTCCGCCAGCGTACGAGCGAGCTCCTCCGCCGAGATGGTGGTGCTATAGATCCGCTCGATGTTCAGCGCCGGCCGGCCGGCGCTGGTGCCTTTGCCCTGCTCTTCGGTCATTTTGCTTCCCTCCGCTCACGCTCTCGGCTGTCGATTCAGCGTACTCAGCAGCGTGGTGCCAAACGCCGGCTGGGTGGGCCGTTGGGCCGGGTGCCCGCTCGTCGGGTGAGTGGGGTTACGCTCGCGCGGCCACTGGCTCCTCAGTGAGTTGGCGCATCAGGCCCGCGGCCTCGACCATGCACCAGTAGCCGACGAACTTGCCGTCGGCAACCCGGAACACTTCCGCTGAGTCGACGGCAATGTGGCGCCCTGTTGCAGGAATGCCCCGGAACTCGCCGTCGTGAGTGCCCGTCATCGTCGAGCGAAGGAAGACACGGTCCCCTTCTGCAACAAACTCATCCAGAGAGACGTGGAGATCAGGGAATCCCTGGAAGAAGAAGAAACAGCCCTTCCGCACCCCGGCCGCCGTCCGCTCGTCGGCGAAGTAGTCGCCGACCGAGTCCAAATCTCGCCCGTTGATCACCTGGCCGTAGTACCGGCGAACTAGATCCTTGTTTTGCTCTGACATGACAATTCCTCCTTGTCGGTTGTCCCGAGCATCGCGCCTGGAGTGCACGGGCAGTAGGGGCAAACCCCCCTATTTGGCGTCAAGGCATCGCACCGCGTACGCCGCAGCCTCGGAGCGCTTCGTCATATCGAGCTTGGCAAAGATCCGACTCGTATGGTGCTCTGCAGTCTTGGGGCTAATGAAGAGACGCGCTGCGATCTCGGCGTTCGTCAAGCCGTCTCCGAGCAGCCGCAGTACCTCGATCTCCCGCTGCGTGAGCAGTCCTGCGGCCCGCGGGCCGGCACGGCCTTTAGCCCCGAGCGAGCGCATGAGCGCCGCCGCCATGTCCGCATCCCGGCTGGCGCCCAGAGCTTCCAGCTCGTTTCGTGCCTGCCGTGCTGTGTCGACCGCAATCTCTGGGAAACCGGGCGCAAGAGCTTGCGCGAGTGCGAGGCGGGCGCGCGCGAGATCTTGTCGGAGGCCGAGCGCTGCGAAGTCGTTGACGGCTTTTTGCAGCTCGGAAACAGCTAGCCCATGGTCGCCGCCTGCCGTCGCGGCTCGTCCGCGTGCGAAGGCGGCCGATGCGGCTGTCCGCTCTCTGCCTGACGGGCTTGCGATTGCTGCGATAGCATCCGCAGCCTCCCTCGCCTCCTCCGGTCGCCCGTCGGCAATACGCGCATCGACGAGCTGCTCGAGGAAGGGAACGGCGAGCGCACTCGTCCGTCCGATCTCCTCGAGCCGCCGCTCCAGAAGCGCTGCAGCAGGAGCGGGCTCCCCGCGCGCAAGCCTGAGCGCGACCGCGGCACGGGTCGCGTCGGGCTCACCATCGAACCCCGCCAGGAGCTCCTCGGCCTCATCGAAACGGCCCTGGAATACGCGGATCTCGGCAAGACGGGCGGCCGGGTTGACGCACCTTGATCGCTGACCTGCTTCCGTCAACTCCCCAATCGCCGCCGCGAGCTCCTGCTCCGCGGCGTCGACCCGACCGTTCGCGGCGAAAACATCGGCACAACAGGTCCGGCAAAACGCAAGGAGGACCACGTGGTCGTACTTCCTGACGAAGTCCTCCAGAACAGCACTCCACTGCTGTGGACGCTCCAGGTCACCCGCTCGCTCGCACGCCAGCATCATCGTGCAGCAGATGTCTGCAAACGTTTCGAGGCTCGCTGGCTCACCGCTCGTGGCCGCGGCCATGGCCTCATCGAGCTGCGCCAGACCTTCATCGACCTCTCCGGCGGAGACTCGCGCAAATCCCAGCTGTGCCAGCGCACGTAGCTCCAAGTCAGGGTCACCCGCCGCGAACGCCGCGTTGAGGGCAGCCTCGGCGTACATCGCAGCCTCTGACGACTCGCGCGAGCCTTCCGAATGTGCGAGGTCAAGCCAACCCTGCTCGACACCGGGAGCGACGTCTCGGAGTAGGCGCTCCGCCCGCGCCAGCCAGCCACGAGCCGCAGCGTTGTTGCCGAACACGAGCGAGTACTCGCGCGAGAGCCACAAGGCAATCCGAGCAGCCCGGCCGAGGTCCCCGTCGCGCCTGAAACCCGAGTATGCACGCTCCCGACAGACGATTGCTTCACGCCCTTCGTGAAGCCACCAGAGCGAACGGCCAAGTCCGTCAAGCGCCTCGGGCGATTCCTCGGTGCGAACTGCCTCTTCGAAAGCGCCGCGCGCGTCCGACCAGTTGCCGACAGCGAGCGCTCCATAACCGCGGGCGAGCACCGTGTCCGCAGGCACGGTCGTCACAGCCTCATGGTGGCACGGGAGCACATCAAAGGCGAGGGCACTCCGCCCGGAATGGGCTGGCTGGTTCGAGACCGCCGCAGGTCTTTATGCTGC
>DATHIJ010000281.1:0-6897 GCA_035489975.1 Propionibacteriaceae bacterium
CTCCTGAGTCCTTCCCCCCGGCATTCCGCTCCCGCCCGTTTATAACGAAACGGAAACGAGCCGTTCCCACCGTAGGGCCAACCTTCTTCGGAACGCAACACCTTGCGATACCAATTTGTGACCTTTTGATCGCCCGATGCCACTCTGCGCCCTGTCTGAAACCTAGGTAAACCCAGGTTCCCTACCCTCTACACATGTTGCGACCTGTGCAAAGCGACCGGAACCTTGGTTAACCCACTTTTCTGACAGAGGCCGGGCGCTTTACAACGCGGTCGGCCCGAGCATGAAAAAAGGCCCGGCTTCATGAGCCAGACCTTGGGAGGTTGTCGGAGAGGACGCTCGGGGGTTCGTCCCCTCCGGCAACCTGTGGCGACCAGATTACTAAAGATCTCGCAGAAAATGAACCCCAAACATTTCGGAGGAAAGTCGGGTACACTACGCCGCCGCACTCCCTCCCTGCGACTTCCGATCCTTCCGAAACGTCATCCTTCGACGAGACCGATCAATGCCGCCTCGACCGCCAACAACGGGGCAACATTTCCCTCCAGCGCCGTACGGCAACCGAGCAGCGCGTCGATCCGATGGAGCGTCGATTCGGCTGTCGACTTTCGCGCCAGCACGATGATCTGAGGCTTCAGGTCCTCATTGATCAGCGGCGCTCCCGACCCCGTCTGGATGCTCAGCACATCGCGATAGAAGCCAGTCAGCTCGGTGAGCGTGCGATCAATCGCATCCCGCTGAAAGCGCTTGGTTCGGGCACGTTGCTGTTCTTCAAGCTCCTTGATCGCCGCCTGAGCTTGGCGCGGCTTGGCGCCCTTCGTGCCGAATCCCAGAGCCTCCTCCAGTGCCGCCCGTTCGCTTGAATCCAGCTCGGCAGTCGCGCCGGCAGCCTCCACCGTCGATGTCTCGACCAGCTGGGCCGCGGCAGCCAGGCAGGCGCCCAGCCCATGCAACTGGAGCGGGATCTGCAACACCTCTTGCCGCCGCTTCCGAGCACCTTCGTCACGCGCCAGCACACGTGCTCGACCGATATGGCCCTGGGAAACCCGGGCCGCGTACGCCGCAAGCTCCGGACCGATGCCATCGCGGGTCTCGAGCAATCTGGTCACCGCTGGGATAGTCGGCGTCTGGAGCGTCAAGAGTCGGCAGCGAGATCGGATGGTGGCCACCACATCGTCGGCTGTCGGGGCACACAAGATCCACACGGTTCTGGGAGCCGGCTCCTCGATGCTCTTCAGCAATGCATCAGCGCCGCGTTCGGTGATCCGATCAGCGTCCTCGATCACAATGACCTGCCACCGTCCCAGAGTCGGGCTCATGGCAGACCGGCGCACGAGCTCACGCACCTCATCGACGCCGATCGAGAGCAACTCCGTACGCACCAACGTGACGTCCGGATGGGCACCCGACAGCGACGTACGACACTCGGTGCAGTGCCCGCAGCCTCCGGAGCTGCACTGCAGCGCCGCAGCGAAGGCCCGGGCCGCATTCGAGCGTCCGGAACCGGGAGGACCGGTCAACAACCAGGCATGGCTCATGGCGTGCGGCTCGCCGGCCACAGCGCGCTGCAAAGTGGCGACAGCCGCCGTCTGACCGATCAGCTCAGCCCAGACACCTAGCTCATGAGAGGACCCTGGTCCATTGGTATCGAGGAGGGGTCCAGGCATGTCGACCACTCTGCCAGTCGCCACCGACGTCATCGATGCCTGGCGGGCGAGAGCAGCGGCGCAACCCGAGCTGCCACCTGCGCCGCAATCTCATCGCGTGATGCGCGCGCGTCAAGCACCAAATAGCGCTCGGGATCACGCCGCGCCAGCTCGAGGAAGAACTGGCGCGTGCGCTCGTGAAACACCTCGCCCGCGGACTCCAGCCGATCCTTGTCAGTCTTCGCATTGACCGTCAAACTGAGCTCCGCATCCAGCACCACGGTGAGATCCGGTCGCAAGCCCTCCGTGGCCCAATGTGCGATGTGTTCGATCTCAGCGGGTGCCAGCACCCGACCAGCCCCCTGATAAGCCAGCATCGAATCGACGTACCGGTCACACACCACCACAGCACCCCGCTCCAGCGCCGGCCCGACGACCGCGAAGATGTGCTGTGCCTTGTCGGCCGCATACAGCAACGCCTCGGCGCGCGGCGAGATCTCGCCGGTAGCCGGATCGAGCACAATCTGCCGGATCATCGCTCCGACAGCGGTGTCCCCCGGCTCGAAGGTCCTCAAGACATCGTGGCCCGCGTTGCTCAGGCGGGCGCAGAGGCGGTCGACCTGCGTTGTCTTGCCGACACCGTCACCACCCTCGAAAACGACAAAGACCCCGCCGGCGGTGGTCACGCGCCAAGCTTCTTCTTGGTTTTGGCCCATGCCTCGGTGAACTCGCGCCGGGCGTGGCGGATCTTTCGTGTCTCCCGCTCGAAGTCGCGGCCTGCGGCAAACGCCTGTTCTGGAAGCAGATTGGCGACCCGCTCGTACGTGGCCAGCTCGCGATGACGATCGTTGTGGATTTCTGACAGCAGCTGCCGGGGCTTGATCAGCTGCTGCTGGATGACTGCCGCCTCTTCGGGCAGCACCTGGGCCGCCACGCCGACCACCCATTCCAGGTGTGCCATCTCCTGCCAGGCTTCCTCCCATTCCTCGTCGAGGGATTCGACGCTCAGGTGGTCCGCGCAGCTTCGCATCCGGGTGATAGCGATCGAGACCAGCCCAGCCAGCACCTCACCCGCAGGATCGGAGCGCTGATCGGCCAGCTTTGGGGAGCGGACCGCGGCCACCAGCCGCTCCAGCACCGTGAGATAGCGCTCGCTCCGTAGCCGAGCAGTGAGCCGATCATGCTCCTGCCCGTTGGGTGAGTTTGCCTCCAGGCTGATCCAGCCGAGCTCGTCGTACAGATCCTCGACCCAATCTGGATCGAGTACCACCGAGAGTCCCTTGAGCTCCTCCCTCAGCCGCGCGGCCTGATCAGCGAGCTTGTCGACGGCGGTCAGGTCGCCGCCGCGGATGGCAAGGTCGGCTTCCACGATTTGACGCAGCCGCAGTGCGACCAGCTGCGAGACAAACTTCTTGAAGGGCGCTGACGCATCGAACGCGCCCGGCACTGGGACGTCGGTTGGCCCGGTTGCGGGCGCGCCTAGGCGCGAGATGAGACGCGGAAACCGAGGTACTTGGGTGGCGCCGACTTGCGCGAGAGAGCGGTCGAGCCACGTCGCCTGCTCGTCGTTCAGTCCAGACCCGACCGGTGTGATCAACACCTCGCGATAGCGCGCGGTGGTCAGACCGCCGCGGCGTACCGTCACCTTGTCGTCGCGCAGCAGCGCCAGCGTGGTTCCTGCGTCGTCCCGTAGCGCAAACTCACGTCGATCGCAGGTGAGTGCGGCGACGGGTCCCAACGTCGCCCGCCGGCGCAGCGGACGGATCATGTCTGCCAGTTCTTCCGGGAGGTCGGCATGGCCCATGAGCTCGATGCGGTCCGTGGGCAATAGTGGCTGCCAATCCGGTGCGGTGATGTACCACTCGCCACGCCCGTCCAGCACCCGATGGGCAAGGAGGACACCAGATCGGATCAGTCGGTGATCGGGTGCGTCCAGCAAGGTGACCGAGATCTCGTACGCGGCGTTGTGGCCAGCCCGTGCCACGAGGTGGTGCAGACCAAGATCAGGATTGATCAAGCGGGGCGTCGCTGCGCTGTAAGGCATGTCGTAGTAGCGCTGACCCGGGGGATAAGTGCTGGACCGCTCAGGAAGCGCGGCTGGCTGGGCAGCGACGGGCTCGCTGTTGTTACCCACGTTGGCCTTGCGGCGCTTCTTCTTACCCATGGTCGAACATTAGTGCTGTCTTGCCAGTAGCGGCGGTCGCTCTGCGCCCAGGCACGGCCTTAGCCAGTTTTGGCGCGGACCTTTTTGGCCGCCACCCTTTTCGCGGCCGGTTTCGGAGACGACGTGGTCGCCGCAGCGGCCTGCGATCGTTTGGCCGCCCGGCGCTTTTTGGGCGCTGGTCCTTTGGCTCGCTTCTCTGCCAATAGCTCAGCAGCGCGCTCGCTCGTGATCGTCTCGATGTCGTCGCCTCGCGGCAACGTCGCATTGATTTCGCCGTCGGTGACGTACGCCCCGAAGCGGCCTTCCTTGATGATCATGGGCCGCCCAGAGGCGGAGTCTGTGCCAAGATCTTTGAGTGGCGGCTGGGTTGCCGCCCGCCCACGCTGCTTGGGCTGGGCATAGACGGCCTGAGCTTCTTCGAGGGTGATCGAGAAGATCTGATCTTCACTCACCAGCGAGCGCGAATCCGTGCCCTTCTTCAGGTAGGGGCCGTACCGCCCGTTCTGTGCCGTGATCTCGGCACCGTCGACATCGGTGCCTACTACCCTCGGCAGGCTCATCAACTGCAGCGCCTGGTCCAGGCTGACTGTGTCGATGCTCATCGAAGCAAACAGCGATCCGGTGCGGGGCTTGACACCCTTCGGTGTGTCCTCCTCAAGAATCTCTGTCACGTACGGACCGAAGCGGCCGTTCCTGGCGACGATCGTTCTCGAGGTGTTTGGATCCAGCCCAAGCTCACGTTCCTCACCGGCCGGCTTCGCCAGCAACTCGCGAGCAAGATCAACAGTGAGCTCGTCCGGGGGAAGATCATCAGCGACATTTCCGCGGCGACCCTCCTCGTCCTCAACATAGGTTCCGTAGCGGCCCACCCGAACGACGATCTTGGGCGCGCCCGTCGACAGCGCGTCAGGATCAACGATTTCAAAGGTCGAGATCTTGCGGGCGTCGATCTCACCGAGCTCGGTGACCAGCCGATGCAGGCCCTCACGGTCGTCACTGCCGAAGTAGAAGTCGGTCAAGACTCGGAGCCGCTCGGCATGCCCATCCGCGATCTGATCCAGGACCTCTTCCATCTCCGCGGTGAACGCGTAATCGACCAGCTTGGGGAAGTGCTCCTCGAGCAACCGGGTGACTGCGAAGGCCAACCAGGTCGGCACCAGTGCGGTGCCCTTCTTGAACACATAATCCCGCGCCGTAATGGTGCGGATGATCGTCGCGTACGTCGACGGCCGGCCAATCTCCAGTTCCTCCAGCTTCGCCACCAGCGACGGTTCGGTGTAGCGAGCCGGTGGGCGCGTCTCATGCCCCGACGCCGTCACGGACTCGGGCCGCAACGCCTGACCAGCAGTGAGGCGGGGAAGCCGGGTCTGCTCGTCGTCGGTGTGGCCATCGGTCTCCTCAACCGATTCCACGTATGCCTTGAGAAAGCCATGGAAGGTGATCGTCCGCCCGGAGGCGACAAAAGTGCAGAGCTCGCCGTCGGTGGGTTGTGCGTTGATCTTGACCGTAATCGAGAGGCCCTCGGCATCCTTCATCTGTGATGCGATCGTGCGCATCCAGATCAGCTCGTAGAGTCGGAACTGATCGCCGGTCAGGCCAGTCTGGGCCGGGGTCAGGAAGGTCTCCCCCGCGGGACGGATCGCCTCGTGCGCCTCTTGCGCGTTCTTGACCTTCGATGTATAGAGTCGAGGCCGGTCTGGCAAGTAGTCCGGACCAAAGAGTTGACGGACCTGGTCCCGGGCCGCCGCGATCGCGCTGCCGGAGAGAGTGATCGAGTCGGTTCGCATGTAGGTAATGAACCCCGCCTCGTACAGATCTTGCGCGATCGACATCGTGCGCTGCGCGGTGAACCCGAGCTTGCGGCCGGCCTCCTGCTGCATCGTCGTCGTGCGGAAGGGTGCATACGGCCGGCGGCTGTAGGGCTTGGACTCGACGCTGTCCACTTCGTAGCGGGCCGAGCGCAATGAGTCCGCGAGAGCCTGCGCTTGGCCCTCGTCCAGAAGCACAAGCTGATCACGATCCTTGGTGATCAAGGAACCGCGGCTATCGAAGTCCCGTCCCTGGGCCACCCGTCGCTCACCAACCCGAGTAAGCCGAGCAGGGAAAAGGGGAGGCTGAGCATCGGGTCCGGCGTCCAAGATCGCGTCCAGATCCCAGTACGAGGCACTACGGAAAGCGATCCGTTCCCGCTCTCGGTCAACGATCAGCCGGGTTGCGACCGACTGCACCCGCCCGGCGGACAACCGTGGCATGACCTTCTTCCACAACACCGGCGAGACTTCGTAGCCGTAGAGACGATCAAGGATGCGTCGGGTTTCTTGAGCATCGACCAGATCCTCATCAAGATCACGTGGGTTGGCGACTGCCTCGGCAATGGCTGCCTGGGTGATCTCGTGGAACACCATGCGTTTCGCGGGAACCTTGGGTTTCAGCTCCTGCATCAGGTGCCACGCGATCGCCTCGCCTTCACGATCACCGTCGGTGGCGAGCAGCAACTCATCGGCACCTGCGAGTGCTTGCTTGAGTGAGCGGATCGTTGCCCGCTTGTCGGGGTTGACGACGTAGAGAGGCTCAAAGCCGTTGTCTACGTCGACACCGGTGCGAGCCCACTTCTCACCCTTGTATTTGGCTGGGACTTCGGCGGCACCAGTCGGGAGGTCGCGAATGTGACCGCGGCTGGACTCGACGATGTAGCCGTCGCCCAGAAAGCTCGCGATCTTGTTCGCCTTGGTCGGGGACTCGACGATCACGAGTCGCCTGCCCCCTGCCTTCGCTGCCACCGATACTCACTTTCTCGTTCGACGTGATCACGTGCGCGGCGGAGCATTGGATCGTCATTCACGACCCAATGACCAAGCTGCCGCGCCCCCCAGCGCGCTTACTCTACGGCCCGGGATCAACTACGGCCGTGAACGTCACCGTTTCGGGATGAATTCCCGCACACACCGGAGGCTCTGCCCCGTGCACCCCTCCGCCCTCAGACATCCGAATGAATTACGGCGATGGGATTGTGTTCTACGGCGCCGGGTACTGACCGAGAGGATACGCCGGTGCCGGCGGGACGCTCGTCGGACTGACCGGCCGAGC
>DATHIJ010000282.1:0-2056 GCA_035489975.1 Propionibacteriaceae bacterium
ATGCCGATGTCGCAGAGATTGCCGCGCTGGTTTCGGCCCTGCTCTTGGCCACCGCGGTCCAGATGGTGTTCGGTGAGCTGGTCCCGAAGAACATCGCTTTATCGCGACCGGCCGCAAGTGTGGTGTGGGTAGTCATCCCCCTAATTGTGTTCACCAAGGTGACGCGTCCGCTGATCGCGGTGCTGAACGGTTTGGCGAACCAGCTGCTGCGCCTGGTTGGGGTGGAGCCGGTAGAGGAGCTGCGCTCTGCCCGTACCCCGGACGAATTGGCGTCAGTGGTGCGACGAGCCGGCGTGCAGGGGGCCTTGGGTTCAGAGACTGCGGGGCTGATGGAGCGCTCGCTGAGCTTCAGTGCGAAGACAGCTGCGGATGTCATGACCCCCCGCACCCGCGTGCGGACTGTGTCGGCGTCCTGGCCGGTGGCGACGGTGATCGAGGCCACCCGCGATACTGGCCACTCCCGTTTCCCGGTGATCGGCGACAACGTCGACGACATCCGCGGCGTCGTCCACGTCAAGCAAGCCGTTGCCGTCGCTAATGCGGATCGCACCACGACACGCATCCGAGACGTGATGACACTGCCGGTGCTTGTGCCACCGTCCATGGCGTTGGACCCGCTACTCGATCGGCTGCAAGAAAGAGGCCTGCAACTGGCCGTGGTGGTCGACGAGTACGGCGGCACGGCCGGGATCGTCACGTTCGAAGACTTGGTGGAGGAGCTCGTCGGCGAGGTCGTGGACGAACACGACTCGCCCGCACCCGGTATCTGGCGCCAGCCTGACGGGTCCTGGCTCTTATCCGGGCTGCTGCGGCCCGATGAGATCCAAGCCGCCATTGGTCTCGAGCTGCCTGCCGGGCGTGCCAGCTACGAGACGGTGGCCGGGCTCATTCTGCAGCTGCTTCGCCGAATCCCTGACGTAGGCGACGAGGTCGACGTACCCGGCGCAACGCTCACTGTGGACCGGCTCGACGGCCGTCGCATCGAGCGCGTAGAAGTCAGACTCCAGCTCGAGAACACCGACAACACCACAGCCGATGCCTCTGCCGCCCCCCGAACCGATGGCGAAGGGGCCGTCAGGTGACGGCTGCCCTCCTGGTGCTCGCAGTCGGGCTCGTTGCTGCGAATGGATTCTTTGTCGGTGCCGAGTTCGCGGTCCTCGCGAGCCGCCGCGGCCGGCTTGAACCGCTGCTGCGTAGCTCCCGCCGGGCTCGGACGGCGTTGCGAGCCATCGAACAGCTTCCCCTGATGATCTCGGCCTGCCAGTTCGGCATCACCCTCGCCTCACTCGGGCTGGGTGCGCTCGCCGAGCCCGTCGTCGCCTCCCTACTGACCGATCCCCTGACAGCGCTCCATGTCCCGCATGAACTCATCCATCCACTGGCGCTCGCGATCGCGCTCACCCTGGTGTCCTGCTTGCACATGCTGCTTGGTGAAATGGTGCCGAAGAATCTCGCCCTGACGGGACCGGAACGGGCCGCGATGGTGCTCGCGCCGCCGCTGCTGTTGTTCGTGCGGATATTCCGCCCGATCATCATCGGCCTGACTGCAGTGGCGACCGCTGTGTTGAAGCTGGTGCGCATCACGCCCGCAAGCGAAATCGGCGAAGTCACAGACCGCGACTCCGTCGCCGCGCTGATAGGGGAGTCCAGTGAAGAAGGACTCCTCAAAACCGACCAACACGAGTTGCTCACCGGTGCCCTCGCGTTCGAGGAAACCAAGGCTGAAGCCGTCGGCTTGCCACTGGACACCCTGGTCACTGTCGGCCCTGATGTCACGCCGGCGCGTGTCGAGCAGCTCGTCGCCGCCACCGGATACTCCCGCTTCCCGGTGCAAGGAGATGACCGAACGCCGCCCGGAGCGGACCTGATCGGCTATATCCACATTGCCGACGTCTTGGACACCGACCAAGCCCGCCGAAACCTGCCGCTGGACCACCGCTGGATCCGCCCCCTCGGCGAGATCCGGGCCACCGCCACGCTGCAAACCGCACTCGCAGCCCTGCGTAGCAGCGGCTTGCACCTCGCCCGCATCATCGACGAAAACGGCAAAACACAA
>DATHIJ010000283.1:0-12453 GCA_035489975.1 Propionibacteriaceae bacterium
AGAGGGCGCAGCCGTGTTTGTCATAGAGACGCTGGAGCACGCCCAGGCCCGTGGTGCCCGTATCTACGGAGAACTCGCCGGAGCCGGCATTACCGCCGATGCGCACGACATGGTCCAGCCGGACCCGAGCGGCGCAAGTCAGGCCTTGGCCATGACCAAGGCACTTCGCGAGTCCAACCTTGCTCCCGGCGACATCGTGCACATCAACGCGCACGCCACCTCCACCCCGCAAGGGGACGTCACTGAGGCGGGGTCAATTCGGCAATCACTCGGTGAACACACCGAGGTGATCGTCACCGCGACAAAGTCAATGACCGGCCACCTGCTTGGTGGAGCCGGAGCGCTGGAGTCGCTCGCCACCCTGCTCGCTCTGTATCACCGTAAGGTCCCGCCCACCATCAACCTTGACAACCCAGAACCTGATCTTGGTATCGACATCGCCACCAAGGTGCGTGACCTGCCGAGCGGTGATCTTGCGGCGATCAACAACTCGTTCGGTTTCGGCGGTCACAACGTCGCCGTCGCCTTCACCAACGCTTACGCCACAGGAGGCTTGAGATGACGATGACAACCCAGCGGGGCCCTGCCCCGGGCGCTGCACCCGCTCCGCAGGCCACTGGAACCCCTGCTGCCGCGACCCCCAAAAAGATCAAGCTTCCCCGGGAGCAGGATCCGCGTAATCCGAACCTCCGACTGCAGGCCCTGTTGGATGCCGGTTCGCTCGAGTTGATCACTCCCGATGACGACTCCGGAATGCTGGCGGCGACCGGCACGATCAATGGTTGCCGGGTCGTTGCCTTCTGTTCGGATGCCACCGTGATGGGCGGCGCGATGGGCATGGACGGCTGCGATGTGGTGGTGCAGGCCTACGAGCGCGCGATGCACGACCGGGTGCCGATCCTGGGCATTTGGCACTCCGGCGGGGCCCGCCTAGCCGAGGGTGTGCTGTCCCTGCACGGTGTCGGTCGGATCTTCCACGCGATGACCCAAGCGTCCGGCAACATCCCGCAGATCTCCATCGTGTTGGGCTTCGCAGCCGGCGGCGCGGCCTACGGACCGGCGCTGACTGACCTGGTGATCTTGGCTCCGGAGGGTCGAATCTTCGTCACCGGCCCGGATGTGGTGCGCTCAGTCACTGGTGAGGATGTCGACATGCTGCGGCTCGGCGGACCCGACACTCACGGGCGCCGATCAGGTGTCGTGCACGTGGTCGCCGACGACGAGTCGCATGCCATCGAACAGGGACGGGCGCTGGCAACTCTGCTGGCTAGCCAAGGCCTGACCGCCCGGCAGGTGGCCGATGTTGATCTTGCTGCACTGCTGCCCGAGTCGCCTAGACGCGCCTACGATGTTCATCCACTGATCAATGGCCTGCTCGATCAGGGCTCGACGGTCGAACTGCACGCCCGCTGGGCTCCCAATGTCACCATTGCCCTTGGGCGACTTGGCGGGCGGACGGTCGGCGTCATCGCGAACAATCCGCTAAGACTGGGAGGCTGCCTGGATTCGCTCAGCGCGGAGAAGGCAGCCCGGTTCGTTCGGATGTGCGACACGTTCGGGGTGCCGCTGGTCGTGATCGTGGACGTACCCGGTTATCTGCCAGGCGTCGGCCAGGAGTGGGACGGGGTAGTACGTCGCGGCGCGAAGCTTTTGCACGCCTTCGGCGAAGCAGTGGTGCCGCGGGTGACACTGGTGACCCGCAAGGCGTACGGCGGCGCGTACATCGCGATGAACGCACGCTCACTTGGCGCTACCCGAGTCTTTGCCTGGCCGGGAGCCGAAGTTGCTGTGATGGGCCCGATTGCCGCCGTTCGCATCCTGCATCGGCGCAAGCTGGCAGAGGTTGCAGACGATGTACGTCCGCAACTCGAGGCCGAGCTCGCCACCGAACATGAGCGCATCGCCGGAGGTGTGGAAAAGGCAGTCGAGATTGGGGTTGTGGATGAGATCGTCGCCCCTAATGCAACTCGATCCGCCCTGGCAGCCGCGATCCGTGACTCAGACACCGGTCGGAGGGGCGCCCACACCAACATCCCCCTGTAGTAACGCCGACTTAACGCCGACTTGTCAGAATCCAGCGGTGCTATAGCTCCGCTGGATTCTGACAAGTCGGCGTGGGTGAGGGAGTTAGACGACGTCGTGCAACCAGCGGACCGGTGCGCCGTCACCGGCGTAGCGGAAGGGCTCGAGCTCTTCGTCCCAGGCGCTGCCAAGGAGATCGTGCAGAGCGGCGGTCAGGTCCTTGCCTGCGAGAGCGGAGAGCGCCATCGCGTGCTTGAGCCGATCTTCAGGAATCATGATGTCGCCATGGATCCCGGTGATCGCGTGGAAGATACCCAGCGCCGGAGTGTACGAGTATCGCTCACCCTCGGTGCCTGAAGTGGCCTCCTCGGTCACTTCGAAACGAACCCGCTGCCAACCCTTGAGGGCGCTCGCCAGTCGCGCCGCTGTTCCACAAGGCCCGGCCCAGGAGTACTCGGTTCGATAGCAGGCACGCTCGATTGGCTGAACGATCCAGTCGACACGCACGGGCGCGCCAAAAATACCGCCGACCGCCCACTCGATGTGCGGGCACAGTGCTGACGGCGCGGAGTGGACGTACAAAACCCCACGGGTCGTACTCATGGCCAGATCCTCCAAGTGCGAGACCAAAGGCAACCTGAGGGCTGCCTTCCCCAACAGCCTCAGACCGGTCACGCAGGGCGGACCTGACGTGCTCCCTATCTTGCACCATGCGTCACAGTTGTACCAAGAGGTGGACAGCGACGCGCGCGCTTTTGCTTCATCACGAGCAGCCGATTGCTTTGCCTCGCGCGTTGCCTTTTGCGTTTGCCGTTGTGAGACGTCAAACGAGTGTCCGAGCCGGCATTTGACCCCACGCGGGCCATCTCCAGACGAGTCGCGCTGGTCACCACCGGACGAAGAGGCGACCTCATAGATTGACGCTGTGACGATTGCGCCGTACGGATCCTGGGTGTCCCCCATCTCAGTCGACCAGTTGACCGCTACCTCAATCGGACTCTCCGCCGTGCAGATCGATGGACAGCATGTCTACTGGCTGGAGTCCCGCGCCGTCGAAGGAGGCCGGGCAAGCCTCTGGCGGCGGCTCATTACGGGTGGTGAGCCCGTCGAGGTCACCCCGGCTCCGGCCTACGTACGCGACAGAGTGCACGAATATGGCGGCGGTGAATACCACGTCTCGGGTGGCACGGTGGTCTATTCGGAGTTCAGCGACGGTCGCCTGTATGCAGTTCGAGGCGCCGTTGCACCCCAGCCGATCACGCCTGAGGGTGCCTTCCGATTCGGCGATATTCGAGTCCATCCCGACCGGGGACTGGTCCTTGCCGTACGCGAGGACCATTCAAGTGGCGGCGAGCCGGTCAACACCATCGTGGCTCTTGATCTTGATGGTCCGAACCCCGACGGGGGTGCGGTACTGTGCACCGGCACCGATTTCTGCTCCACGCCCGAGCTTTCGGCCAATGGGCGGATGGCCTGGACTCAGTGGAACCATCCGAACATGCCGTGGGACTCCACCACGATCATGATCGGCAACTTGACCGGTTCCGTGATCATGAACAGTCAACAAGTGGCCGGCGGTTCCAACGAGTCGGCGCTACAGCCTCGCTGGCTAGGTGAGAAGCTGATCTTCGTTTCTGATCGTACGAACTGGTGGAACCTCTACCTGTGGAACGAGGGCGAGGTACGGCCGCTCTACGCGACTGAGGCGGAGTTCTGCGAACCGCAGTGGCTGCTTGGTCAGCGGCCGTACGCGATTATCGACGATGATCATCTGCTGTGCAGCATCAACAGCAGCGGGGAGGAGAACATCGCCGTCCTGAGGATGTCTGACGGCACGCTTGAGCAGATTGCTCCCGCAGGTACGGCCGCCGCCTCGCTGGACGCCGGAGGCCGCAACGCCGCTGCCGTACTCGACTACCCGGACCGGCCGGCGGCGCTAGCCCTCCGTGACCTCGATCAGAGCGACTGGACGGTTGTCAGGTCTTCCAGTGCGATGATCATGGATGCGGCCTCGATCTCAGTTGCACGACGGGTCAGTTGGGCGGGTGCGCAGGGGACGGTCTACGGCTACTTCTACCCGCCTATCAACAGCGGCTACAGCGCACCAGCCAACACCCTGCCACCCCTGATCACACTGTCCCATGGCGGGCCGACCAGCTTCGCTGCAGCCGATTTCAAGATCGCCTACCAGTTCTGGACATCTCGCGGCTTTGCCATCCTCGATGTCAACTACAGCGGCAGCAGTGGTTTCGGCCGTACGTATCGAGACCTGCTGAAGGGCCGCTGGGGGATCAGTGATGTGCAGGACTGTGTCGCGGGTGCGGCATCGATGGGGGCGCAGGGACTCGCCGACCCGGCGGGTTTGGTGATCAGGGGTGGGAGCGCTGGCGGTTTCACAACCCTGGCTGCTCTCACGACGACGAGTGTCTTCGCCGCCGGAATCAGCCTGTTTGGCATCGCCGACCTTGAAGCGATGGCGACTGACACGCACAAGTTCGAGGCGCGCTATCTCGACGGCCTGGTTGGACCGTACCCCGAAGACCGCGCTCGCTATGTAGAGCGCTCACCGATCCACCATCTTGATCAACTCGCGGCCCCAATCCTGTTGCTGCAAGGGTCTGACGACAAGGTGGTGCCGCCGGACCAGGCGGAGATGATGGCCGCTGCCGCCCGCCAGAAGGGTCTGCCTGTTGCCCTGATCATGTTCGAAGGCGAAGGCCACGGTTTCCGCAAGGCGGAGACGATCAAGGCGGCAATTGAGGCGCAGATCTACTTCCTCGGCCGGATTCTCGGCTTCGAGCCAGCCGATCAGGTCCCGCCCATCCTTATCGAGAATCTGGACCGGTGATCAGCTCGGGTTGCCGGCGTGATCAATATCGGCCCGCCAAGGCTGGAGCCGCGGCACCCAGGCGCGTACTGCCTGGCGGTAGCGCTGATAGTCGTCCCCATAGCGCTCGAGCAACAGCGGCTCCTCGTACCAGCGAACAAAAGCCGCCATGATCGCCCAGACGAGAACGGCGTAGATCAGCAACGCCAGCGAGCCAAAGATCATCGCCTGTCCGAGCACCGCGGTGACCACAGCCAGATACATCGGGTTGCGCACGAAGCGGTAGTCACCGCCCACCACCAACCGCTCGGTCGGAGCAACCGGCGCCGGGGTACCTCCGCCCTCGACAACGAAACGGGCGAAAGCGCGGACCAGCACGACGACCGCGAGTGCCAGCAGCACCACACCCGCAGCCAGCCGGAGGATCGCGAGTGGCGACGTCAGCCGGGGTAACTGCCACCCGCTGATGAGCCAAGGCACCAGTCCGGCGACTACGCCGGGCGCGACGACGAAGAAGACGGCGCTGCCGACTGCAGCCGCCGATCGCCGCATTCTCAGACCCGGTCGTCGCTACGTCGTCTGCGGCCAGTAGCTGTCTGGCGCAGGGCGTGGTCCGAAGATCGCCTGGCCGACTCTCACCGTAGTCGCGCCGTACTCGATTGCAATCTCCAGATCACCGGACATCCCCATCGACAGCTCCTCATATGAGCCGGCGACGTCATCGCTGCCCTGCAGCCGTCGTTGCAGATCACGCATACGTTCGAAGCAGGCCCTGATCTCTCGTTGATCATCCGACAGCACAGCCAACGTCATCAGACCGCGGACTCGCAACGTCTCGTAAGCCCTGAGTGCAATGGCGAACGGCTCCACCTCGTCGGGTGGCAAACCGTACTTCTGGGGTTCGCCGGATGAGTTGACCTGCAGGAAGACATCGAGACTGCGGCCCTGATCGTCCAACGCCTGATCAAGCGCGGCGGCCACTTTCACGGAGTCCAGCGCCTGGAACTCCGACGCCATGGCAGCCACCTGCCTAGCCTTGTTGGTTTGCAGATGGCCGATGATCGCCCATCCCAGATCAGGATGGTCAGCGAGGTGCCTCGCCTTCTCCATGGCCTCCTGGACCTTGTTCTCCCCGAGCAGTCGAATCCCGGCCTCATACGCGTCCGAGATCAGGTCCATTCCTTGGTCTTTGCTGACCGGTAGCAATCGCACCTCACTCGGATCGCGCCCGACTCGCGTACACGCCGCCTTGATTCGCGCCTCCACCGCGGCCAGATTCTCCGCCACGCTCGCCATGATTGAACCTTAGTCTCGTGAGCGGGCTGGATGGTGCGTTATCCCAGGTCGAAGCCTTACGGCCAACGAGCGCCGAGCGAGATCAGCCCCAGCGCCGCGAGAATGGCAAAGCCCAATCCGAAGCCGGCGTAACGCGCGGTGACCTCGCGGTCCACCTTCTCCTTGCCAACCGAGCTGCCGATGTCCCGGTACACGTCCCTCAGCTGGCCAGCAGACGCCGCGGTGTACGCCTCCCCGCCGGAGATCTTCGAGATGCGCGCCAGCTCAGCCCGGTCTACCGGCACCGGCTCCCGCCTGCCACCGATATCGATGTAACCCTCGGGGGTGCCGTACGCGATGGTGTAGATCGGTACTGATTGGGCCCTGGCAGCCTCCGCCGCTTGATCTGACGGACGGCCGACTTGGGTCTTCCCGTCACTCAGCAAGACGATCCGTGCTGGCGGCACCGTTTTCGGGTTGTCCGGGTCGGGCGGCACCTGGGCGAGCGCGGCAAGCGAGGTGTAGATGCCTTCGCCGATCGCGGTGGAAGCTTGCGGACGCAAGGAACGGATCGCAGCTGTCACCGATCCACGGTCGAGGGTGGGCGGCACCAGCGTCGTCGCTGTGCCGGCGAATGTCACTAATGCGACGTTGAACTTGGGCGGGAGGGATGTCACAAACTGCTCGGCGGCGGATTTCGCCGCCTCCAACCGGTTCGGTTCCACGTCCTTGGCCTCCATCGACAGTGACACGTCGATGGTCATCACGATGGTCGCCCGTTCCCGCGGTACCGAAACTTGATCTTTTGGCTTGGCGAAGGCCATCGTCAAGGTCAGCAGGCTGAGGATCGACAAACCGACCGCGACATGGCGTAACCACGTGCGATCCCGCGGGATGACGAGGTCGAACATCGTCTTGCTGACTTGCAGACTGCGGTTTCGCTTTCGCTGCACCAGCCACAGGTAAAGACCGACCAGGAGCGGGATCAGCAAGAGCAGCCACAACCGCCCGGGTGCGAGGAAGGAGAGAAGCGGAACCATGTTCACCACCACCCGTCAAGAAAGTGGTCGCGAACACCACCGAAGTGGCCGGATTTGTTGTGGTTTGCGACCACTTTCGGTAGGAGAGGACGGGGGGTACGGACCGTCACGGCCACTTTGCTCCTAGCGAGATGGCGCCGAGTGCCGCCAGGACGGCGAGAGCCAGACCGTAGCCCGCAAAGCGCGCTGTCACTTCCCGATCGGCCTTTTCATAGCCGATGTCGGATCCGATGTTCTGGTACACCTTTTTCAGCTCATCGGCCGTGGCCGCCGCGAAGTATTCGCCATTGGTCGCCGCGGCGATTCGCTTCATTTCCTCGTGGTCGACCGGTACGGGTTCCCGCTTGCCGTCGAGATCGACAAAGCCGTTTTCGGTGCCATACGCGATCGTGTAGATCGGAATTTTGGCCGTTCTGGCTTCCGCCGCCGCCTGCAGCGGCGCGCGGCCGGTGGTGTTAGAGCCGTCGCTGAGCAGCACAATGGCGCCGGGCGCTACCGAGTTCGGGTTGTCGCGATCCTTCGGAGCCTGCTGGAGAGCTCGCAATGCTGTGGCGATTCCTTCGCCAATAGCTGTCGATTCCTGCAGTTGGATGCCGTTGATCGCGTTTTGCACCGTGCCATGAGCAGTGGTTGGCGGCACCAGAATCGCTGCAGCTCCCGCCATCGAGACCACGGAGACGTTGTACTTCTCAGGCATTCTGATCACGAAGTCGTTGGCTGCTTGCTTGGCGGCGTCCAGCCGGGTCGGTCTGACATCAGTCGCCTGCATCGACAGCGAAGAATCGATCACCACTACGACCGTAGCGCGCTCGCGTGGCACATCGATCTGGGTTTTCGGCCGGGCGAATGCCGCTGTCAGGGTGATCAGACTCAACAGCGAGAGCGCGACGGCAAGGTGACGCCGCCACTGCGACTGCTTGGGCACGATCACGTCGAGCATGGAAGTGTTGGTGAAGCGCATGCCGCGCCGGTTTTTTCGAAGGCTGGCGAAGATATACGCGAGAACCAACACCGGAATGATGAGCAAGATCATCAGCCGCTCGGGCGACAGGAACGCGAGCTGCGGAATCACTTCGTCACTCCCTGTGGCGGGGCGTGCAGCATGCTCGCCACGCGACGGTACGCCAACACGAACCGGGCAATGTCTTGCACCCAGTCCCGGTCAGTCCGCAACTGAATATGCCCGACACCTGCACGACGAAGCGAGATACGTATTCGTTCCCGCTGCGCCGCGCTTGCCGCATCCATTCTGGCTCGCGCATCTGTGTCGCCCGTGTTCACATAGCGCTCGAAGTCAGTCTCAGGATCGCGGATCAGCATGTCGCCCACATTGGGGAACTCGATCTCCCGCCGATCGACCACCTCTACCGCCAGGACTTGATTACGCACGCTGAGCCGACGCATCGAGCGCTCCCACTCGGGTTCCACATTGGGATCCAGCTCATGATCACCCGGAGTCAAGAAGTCCGACACCACCACCTTCAACCCGCGGCGGCGTTGGGTCCGGGACAGCTTCTCGATACTTGGCGCGAGCGTCATCGGGCCTCTGGCGTGATCGGGCACAAACGGCTCGGTCAACATCTTGCGGAGCAGGCCGTACAAGGCGGAACGGCCAGATCTGGCCGGGAGCCGGCGCAAGCTCTCCGGGCGCAAGATGTAGCCGCCGAATCGGTCGCCCATCTTCTGAGTGATGAAGCCGATCGTCGCTACCGCGGCGATGCCGAGATCCCGCTTGGTCACTCCCTCCGTACCCCAGTTCATCGACGGAGTGACGTCAAGCAACGCCCAGACCTCGAGCTCTCGGTCCGCGATGGTGTCGCGCACGTGGGGCACAGTGGTGCGTGCGGAGACTGCCCAGTCGATCTTGCGGACGTCGTCCTCGCCTGGGACGTATGCCCGGGCGTCGCTGATGTCCGAACCGGGTCCGGGCAGCAGGCCCATGTGATCGCCGTGCAGGAACCCCTCAAGACGACGCACAATGGTGAGCTCTAGCCGGCGCAGCGCGGCCTCGGGCGCCAGCTTGTGCAGCGGGATCGTGGCCCGGGTCGGCGCACCGATGACCGAGGCAACCGCGCCGATGTTCTCCGCCGGAGCAGCGAATTGGACCGGGGTACCGCTCGGCGCGGGATAACTACTCACAGGCGTACCAGGAAAATCGGGTGGGCCGACGGGCTGACCGCCTGGCGGCGGGAATGACACCTCAGCCTCTAGTTGAAGTCCGGCGGGTTAGGCATGTTCGGCACCGGCTGCTGATAGGGCGCCGAGGGCGCGGGGTAGGTGTTGGCCGACGGCACTGTACGTCCAGGCGGTGTCTGATGGTTGGGACCGGACTGCTGGTTCCACACTGGCGTCGGCGGTGGCACCATGGCGACGATCCGCTCGATCACATGGGCTGGTGCGATGTTGTCGGCCACAGCGTCGAAACCGAGCACAATGCGGTGCGCCATCACATCTTTTGCCACCGACTGAACATCGGTCGGCAGCACATAGTCCCGCCCATGGATCAGGGCCAGAGCACGAGCAGCGGCCACCAGTCCGAGGGTGGCACGTGGGCTACACCCGATCTGGATGACTGACGTGAGATCCGGCAGGTTGAACTCGGCCGGCGTACGCGTCGCCAACACGAGCCGGACGATGTATTCCGCGACCAGGTTGTGGACGAAAACCTCCTGAGCCTGACGCTGCAATTGGAGGATCAGCTGCGGATTCAGAACCGGCTGTGAGGTCGGCGGATCGACACTCATCCTGCGGAGGATTTCGAACTCCTCGTTACCGGCCGGGTAAGGTACGTCGACCTTCAGCAGGAAGCGGTCACGCTGTGCCTCCGGCAGCGGGTAAACACCCTCGGATTCCAACGGGTTCTGAGTGGCGATCACGATGAAAGGCTGTGGCACCGGGTAGGTCGTGCCGCCGATGGAGACCTGCCACTCAGCCATTGCCTCCAACATCGCCGCCTGCACCTTCGCAGGCGCACGGTTGATCTCGTCGGCGAGGACGAAGTTCACGAAGATCGGCCCGAGTTCGACGTCGAAGCTCTCCTGGCTGGCCCGGTAGATACGGGTGCCGATGATGTCGGAAGGGACGAGGTCGGGGGTGAACTGGATCCGGGCAAACTCACCACCGACAACGGTGGCAAAACTGCGCACCGCGAGCGTCTTGGCCACGCCAGGTACACCTTCGAGCAGGCAGTGTCCTTGGGCGAGCAGAGCAACCATGAGCTGCTCGACCATGTGTTCCTGCCCGACGATCACTCGCTGAACCTGGGCGATCGCGTCCCCGAGTAGCTGCGAGGCGGTCTGGTTTCCAAGCTTGCCTGAGGTCCGAGCGGCGGGGCGCTCTTCGACAGGCTGACCAAACGACGGACTACTCACGCACCTCTCCTGTTACTCCTCCATAGCGTCCTGGGCGGTCCGGAACTCCAGAACCGTCTCCCCTTTGCGTCGGACACCGAGCCATTCTCGCAGACGCAGGACCAAGGCTATGGGCCCACACAAACGCAGAACTATGCGAACTTGTCAGAGCGCGCTGTGAGAACGCTGTGAATTTGCACATACCCCGCTATGACGCGTCCACCTCCGGCGCCAGAGGAGCTTTCGAGGATGCGCCTTCCCCCAACTGGTCAAGGTTTCAGTGAAGTCACCAAGGGTCGCGTCCACGCACCCGCTTCCCAGCTTCTGTGGGGCCGACGCCTGTCACAGCCGAATAGACTCTCCGTGCCCCGCACCCCGCGGCGGTCGGCCTCCTCCGGATCGAGGCCGCGAGATGGAGAGTGATGTCGAGCACTGAGCCACCGGCCGGAGGGCCGAATGAGCCATGGGCCAGCTCCGGCACGCCTCATCCAGACTTCGACGAAAGCTCTGGCGGTGGCCCGGCGTATGTGCCAGTAACGCCGCTGCTGGCCGATGATCCACCAAAGGTCGGTCAGTTCTGGCTCGACGCGCGAATCGCCGCAACGCCCGCGGGAATCGCCTTTACCGCGCACGACGCAGCCAACACACCCGCGATGGTGATCTTGCTATCCGAAGGTGCAGCCGCTGACGCAGCGGCGCGGGCTCGCCTTGCGGGCGAGATCAACAGGCTGCACATCGACACCGTGCTGGCTCGGGGTGGCCATGGGCAAGACACCGGCCGACTCGGCCGCAAATACCGCCGCGGGGAGGACGATCCCATTGCCCCCGACGACCGTTCCGTGGCCCCGTGGGCGGCTCTGGCCTACGACGGCTCGCCGGCTGCAGCGGCTCAGGCTAGGTCGATCCTCGACGCCGTGCAGATTGCGACGCTCCCGCCGCAGGGCCTGCCGGCCGGCCCCGACTACCAGCAGTACTGGATCCACAGGGTGCGTCCGGGCCTGGCGCGTCTTTGGCCGCTGCCGTGGCCGGGCCGTTTCGACCGGGCAGGTTGGCGAACGATTTTAGTGTCGTGGCTCCTCATGCTGCTGCTTGCGGCGCTGGCCGTGCTTATCGCAATCTTGATCTTCCGCAATCAACCCCCACAGTCGCCACCGCCGCCGACCGGCAGTTCCGCGGGGCCGCCACAGTCCGGATCCCCACAGTCAGGCACACAATCAGGGTCGCCGCAGTCGCCGGCGCCATCAGGATCCCCATCCTCTGGGTCGCCGGGACCGTCAGGCACCGAATCGGGCGGCGGCGAACCAACGGAATCCGCAACTGGATCCCCAGCCGCCAGCAACAGTCCACGCTCGAGGCTGTAGTGGTTAGCGCAGCCATCAGATCTTCCGAATCGCAAGTGTCGTGTCTCCTAAGTCTCTTTACGGCTCGCGCCGCCCAGGCACGCACCTCGCGGCGTTCTCCTCGGTCGACATACGACCCGGTATCCCTCCCTCGTCGGCCTTGCGATGCACGCACCTGAACGACGCCAACTGCAAAGGAACTTAGGAGACACGACACTAGTCAGCGCGACTGAGACGTCCGCTCCGACCGTTCAGAAGGGTTTCTGGGTTCGACTCGCAGGCTGGTTAGGCGTCTGTGCATTGCCAGTTCTTGTTGCTCTCTACGTCGGTGCGACCACCTTCGACGGCAGCTCTTTCATCCCATGGCGTCCGATCATGGTCGATCTCGAGGTCTATCGCCGCGCAGGTTCGGTGTTGCTTGCCGGTGGCAACTTTTATGATCTTCCAGGGCCGCTGCAGTTCCTGTATCCGCCCTTTGCGGCCGTCCTGGCGGCGCCGCTGGCACTACTACCAGCAACGATGGTTCAAGTTGGCTGGACAGCAGCGGGCGCCTTGGCGCTGGTCGCGATCCTGCATCGCTTCGGCCTCACAGGCTGGCT
>DATHIJ010000284.1:0-4159 GCA_035489975.1 Propionibacteriaceae bacterium
AACCATGGCGCTAGCGAAATACATCGGTCGGAAAGTGGCCTGGACCCTCGTTGTCTTCATCGTGGCTCTGCTGCTGAACTTCCTCTTGCCGCGTCTCATCCCGGGTAACCCGGTCGACGCCATCATCGGCCGGATTACCCAGGGCGGTGGCACTGGGGGCGAACAGCTGCAGGAGATCCACGAGCACTACATGGCTGAATTCGGCCTGGACAAGCCGTTGTGGCAGCAGTTCTTTATCTATGTCGGCAATGTGTTCCAGGGGGACCTCGGCACCTCGTTCGCAAACTATCCGGCATCCGTCGGTTCTCTGATCGGGGCGGCGCTGCCCTGGAGTATCGCGATCATGCTTCCGGCCATCATCATCGGTTGGATTGTTGGCAATCTGCTCGGCGCGCTAGCGGCATTCAAGGGGGGCTGGCTGGACCGGGGCGCCTTCATCGGGTCGCTGTTCTTCTCCAGCGTTCCGCCCTTTGCACTGGCCATTATTCTGCTGTTCTTTGTCGCGGCGAAGGGGGGCATCCTGCCGGTCGGTGGAGCGTACTCCTTCGGTTTGACGCCGGAGTTCTCCTTGGCGTTCTTCGGTGACGCCATTACCTACTGGTGGTTACCGTTCTGGTCACTCGTCTTGGTGTTCATAGGCGGCCAGGCAGTCGGCATGCGGTCCATGGCCATCTACGAGCTTGGCTCGGATTACGTGAACTACAACCGTGGCCTCGGAGTGAAAGAGGGCCACACGGTCCGCTACATCTTCCGCAATGCCATGCTGCCGCAGTTCACGGGGCTGGCGCTCTCCATCGCCGCCCTCATTACGGGCGGCCTGATCACCGAGCTGGTGTTCTCCTACCCCGGCCTCGGCAGCTTGTTGTTCGCCGCAATCGGCCAGAACGACTACCCGGTCATTTCGGCGATCACTCTGTTGATCACGATCGCCGTGCTCGTCTTCAACCTCGCCGCTGACGTACTTACGGGAGTCATCGATCCTCGAATTCGGGCCGCAGAGACTGGAGAGCGCTGATGAGCTTACGTGGACTGAGTCCTAGGTTTTGGGTAGCCGTTGTGCTGGTTGCTTTCGTGGTCCTGGTCGGGCTCCTCGGACCGCTGATCGTGTCCACCAACCCGGATGCCACCGTCGGCGGGTTGTACGAGGAGCCGCAGTGCTGCGGTCCCCTCATCCTTGGCGCCGACAATGAAGGCCAGAGTGTCATGGCCAATCTCGTTTACGGCACGCGAACCTCGCTGATCGTCGGACTGCTGGCTGGCCTCATTGGAACCGCAATCGGCCTGCTGGTCGGTCTAGTTGCTGGCTATCGCGGCGGCTGGGTGGACGATGTGCTGAGTGCCATTGTGAACGTCGGCCTGGCCATCCCGGCCCTTGTGATCGTGATCTTGGTTTCGGTGTCGCTGCCGCAACGCAACCTCTACACCTTGGCGTTGGTGATCGGTTTCACTGGCTGGTTCTGGGTGGCTCGCGCCGTGCGTGCGCAATCCAGCAGCATCCGGACCCGTGAACACATCGACGTGGCCAAGCTCTCCGGAGCCGGGTTCTGGTCGATCCTGCGCCGCGACGTACTGCCATATCTGCTCTCGTATGTCGTTATGGCCGGCGTCCTCCAGATCTCGAGCGCCATCTTGTTCGAGTCCACGCTGAGCATGCTCGGTCTGGGCGCTTCGGGCACTACCAGCCTGGGCACGATGCTCTACTGGGCCATCCAGTGGGGGTCGGTGCGGACCGGAGCCTGGTGGGCATTCATTCCACCGACGGTCATGCTGACCTTGATCGTTTTCTCCCTGTTGCTCCTCCAGTCCAGCCTCAATGAGGTGTTCAACCCGCGGCTACGGAAGGGTCGGGCCGCACGGAAGAAGGCCGTCAAGGAGGGTACGGAGCTCGAAACGCCCATCGAAGGCGACGATGCCGGACCCGTCGGGAGCGGGGGCTTTCTCGAGACGCCGGTTTCGGCGGGACAGGAGCGCTAATGGGCACCCTGGTCAATGCGGAGAACATCCGTGGGGTCTACTACACCGAAGGCAAGGATGTGGTGGCCGTCAACGATGTGTCGGTCAAGATCGAGGAGGGCGAGGTTCTCGGGCTAGCGGGCGAGTCGGGAAGTGGCAAAACCACCCTCGGCTCGATCATTTCGCTCATCGCCCGGCCGCCGCTCCACGTGGAGCATGGCACGCTTGAGATCGACGGGCAGGTTCAAGAGCTCGGTGGCCATGCCAAGATTCCGCGTACTTGGCGTGGAGCCGTGGTTTCGATGCTGCCGCAAGGCGCGATGAACTCGGTCAGCCCCACCAAGCGGATCCGTCACCTGATCTATGACGTGATGCGGTCCCATGATTCGAAGATTTCCAAAGACGAGGCGCTCGACCGCGCTAGGGAGCGCCTTACGACGTTGGGTCTTCCGGCCCGGGTTCTCGACGCCTACCCGCACCAGCTCTCCGGTGGCATGAAGCAGCGCACGGTCACGATCATCAGCACCTTGCTCAATCCGCGGCTGCTGGTGGCCGATGAGCCGACCTCAGCACTCGATGTGACGTCGCAGAAGATCTTGATCGAGATGCTGCTGGAGATGCTGGAGAAGAGGATCATGAGCGGAGTGATCTTCGTGACCCACGACCTTCCGGTACTGCGCACTGCGGCAAACAGGATTGCTGTGATGTATGAAGGCAGGATCATTGAGCTGGGGCCAACCGAGACCGTGGTCGAAAGGCCCGAGCACCCATACACGCAGGCCCTCATGAGTTCGGTGCTGGCGCCGGAACCGGCGTACGCCAATACCAGAATCGAGGGAATGAGCAGCTTCGATCGATCCCTCTTCGACGCACCGGCGGTGATTCACTGATGGCTGAGATCTATCAAGCCGAGCACATCACCAAAACCTTCGGCCACGGCAAGCACGAAGTGCGGGCGGTCAGGGACGTCTCGTTCAGCCTCGAACAAGGACAGGTCACCACCATCGTGGGCGAGAGCGGCTCAGGTAAGTCGACAATCGCCAGAATGGTTCTTGGTCTGATGCCGATCACCTCCGGCAAGTTGATCTTTGACGGTAAGGACGTCACGAATCTCAAGGGCCGTGCCCGAACCGAGTACTGGCGGGACGTGCAGGCGGTCTTTCAGGACCCGTTCTCGGCGTTCAATCAGTTCTTCACCGTGGGCAAGCTCCTGGACCGCTCGATGATCATGGTCGGCAAGAAGGTGGGCCAGGAGCGCCTCGAGGAGTCATTGGGCTACGTCGGGATGGATACGAGCGTGTTGGCCCGTTATCCACACCAGCTTTCCGGCGGTCAGCGGCAGCGGGTCATGATCGCTCGGGCGCTCATGATGCGACCGAAAATGCTCGTCGCCGACGAGGCCACGTCCATGCTCGACGCGTCGCTCCGAGTAAACGTCCTCAATGTCCTCAAGGATCTCCGCCAGGAACTCGGAATCACCGTGTTGTTCATCACTCATGACATCGGGCAGGCCTGCTATCTCGCGGACCGGGTGCTGGTTATGGAGCACGGCATCATGGTTGAGCAAGGCACGACCGATGAGGTGATCTTCAATCCGCAGCATGAATACACCAAACGGCTCCTTGCCGATGTGCCGAAGCTGCACGAAGAGATCGAACTCCACAACCTGCAGGAAGAGCTACAGAAGGCGGGCGAGCTGGCCTGAGCTCGACTCGGGACGGGGATACTTCGCACATATCTGAGATCGTCGTTCCGGCCGAGCTGGCTGAGTTGCATGAGAAATACTCGGGCGAAGCAGGCCGGCTCTGGATCGCTGGGTTGCCGGGCCTGGCTGCTGTCTCCTTGCAGCGATGGCAGTTGGAAATCGACGGGCAGGTTGCCTGTGGTGCCGTTGCACTGATCATCCCGGTCGCCCGCCGGGATGGGTCGAGGGCGGTGCTCAAGCTGCAGCCGGTTGACGACGAGACCGGCGGTGAACCTTCGGCACTGCAGGCGTGGGCAGGACGCGGAGCAGTGCGGCTGTTGGAGCACGATCCCGATTCAGGTGCCATGCTGCTCGAGCGGCTCGATGCCTCGCGAGACCTCTCCACGATGGAGGACGACTTAGCCGCCGCTCAAATCATCGCGGAGCTGCTGGTGCAACTCAATTCGGTGCCCGCGCCGGCAGGTATGCGCCAGCTGAGCGATGTGGCGGCGGCCACACTGG
>DATHIJ010000285.1:0-3907 GCA_035489975.1 Propionibacteriaceae bacterium
ATCTGGGCCACCAGTCCTTGATCGAAATCTGTGTCCTTGAGTTCAGGGAGGTCTGGATCAAGCGGGAGCGAGGCCACGGAGCCATCGGGCAGCTCCTCCACCACATATCGCCCTGGATCGACGTGGGCACACACCAGCGCAACATCAAAAGTGCGGGCGAAGCGAGCGGCTTGGCGCAGCACTACGTCCGGCTGGCCATAGGTAACCCCGACCAGGATCCGGCGTGCTGCCTGATTCTCTGCCATCGCCTCACTCCAGTGCTCGATCAGACCCTAGCGCCGGTAGTCCGCGGGAGCCAGGCGCTTAGCCCGACAATGTATCTCGGTCGATTGACCCGCCGGACTCAAGCGAGAGCAGAGCAGCCTTGGCCTCCACCCCGCCGATGTAGTTGCCAAGCGTCCCGTCGCTGCGCAGCACCCGGTGGCACGGCACGATCACTGGCAGCGGATTGGTAGCACAAGCGCTGCCGACTGCCCTCACAGCTCGAGCCCGACCGGTGGCTGCGGCAACCTCGGCGTAGCTCTCGGTGTGCCCATAGCTGATCAACACCAGATGCCCGAGCACCGCCCGCCGGAACCCGTGGGTCAGCCGGAAATCCAACGGCAGCACGAAATCTCGGCGTTTACCCGCGAAGTACTCCGCGAGTTGATGGGCGGTTTGATCGAGGCGACCTGGAGCGCGCAGGATGCGCGGGCTGACCTGCTCCGCGAGCCTTTGCAGCACATGATCATGGCCCTCACGTTCGTACGCGACCCGGACCAGGCCTTGGTCGGTCGCCGCCAGGAGCAGCGTGCCGACGGGTGAATCCACTGTCCGGTACGCGACGTCAAGCAGCTGGTCCGCTGCCGCGGCCGTCACAAGTTGATCATGGAGGCGAGTCATCGCCTGGATATCCTCGGCGTTGATCGCGGCGAGTACGGGATCACTGAAGTTGATCATGAGTGGATTCCTCCTGCGGTGTGACGTTTGTTGAGTTGAGATAGCGGCGGCGTAGAGCGCGAATGCCGTCATTGGCGGCACGTCGCGCTGCGTCAGTGGACCCCCCGACGAGGGCGGCGACCTCCGCGTACGGCAGACCTGCCAGATGGTGGTACGCGACGGCCTGTCGCTGCTTGATCGGGAGGGCGCGAAGCGCGGCCCACAGGTTGTCGTCTGACGGTTCCCAGCCCTCGGTTGCCGATCGACCCTCGGCAATTGCGGCAACCGGCAAAGCGCGGCGACTCTGCGCACGCAGCACATCAATCGCCTTGCGGTGCGCAATGGTGACCAGCCAAGCCTCGATATTGGCGCCTTCGGCGAGGTCTGGATAAGCGCGCAAGGCGGCAAGGAAGGTTTCCGACCAAGCATCGTCGGCATCTGGCTGAGCAAGCACGGCGCGGCACACCCGGAGCACGGTTGGTCCGTACTCTTCCACGAGCTCTTCAAACGGCGGTTTCATCCTCATCAACCGTGTAGACGATGGCACGGTGCAAAACGTGAGGTCACGGTGGTTCTCGAATGCGGGCCTATTCAACCAACTGGTTGACAACTCAGGAAGATGTCGCTTAGGCTCTAAATCAACCGATCGGTTGAATAAGTGCGAAGGAGGCTGTGATGAGCGACGATCAACTCTCCCGAGTCTTCGCAGCCCTGGCCGATCCGACGCGGCGTGACATTGTGGCCCGGCTCGCTGTCGGGGATGCCACGGTGGGCCAGCTTGCCGCTCCGTATGACGTGTCGATCCAGGCTGTGTCCAAGCATCTCAAGGTGTTAGAAGATGCCGGCTTGGTGAGCCACAGTCAGGATGCGCAGCGCCGCCCGCGGCACCTCGAGGCTGAGGTATTCGAGCTGTTGACCGCCTGGATCGAGCGATACCGCCGGCAGGCCGAGGAGCGTTACCGGCGACTCGATGCCGTACTCGCCGCAATGGACGACGAAAGTGAACCGATCATCAACAAAGGAGGAGCAGCATGAGCACCAACCCCACGGAGCAGACCGCCACGCGCGAAACCACGATCGAGGCCGACCCCAACCTGCCCACGATCCGCATCATTCGAGACTTCGATGCGCCGCCGGATCGGGTCTTCAAAGCCTGGGTCGACCCCGAGCTGATCGTGCAGTGGCTGGGCCCGAAGAGCAGCGAGATCAGGATCGACAAGTGGGACGCCCGCACCGGAGGCAGCTACCGCTATGCATCGGTGCAGGACGGCGAGGAGGTGGCTGCCTTCTACGGGTCGTTTCATGAGGTGCGACCGGGCGAGCGGTTGGTCCAGACCTTCACCTGGGAGGGCATGCCCGATGGCGTCAGCCTGGACACCATGACCTTCGAAGACCTGGGAGACGGCCGAACCAGAACTGTCGGTCTCTCTGTGGTGGATAGCTTCGAAGGCCGCGATGCGATCATGGCGAGCGGGATGGATGTCGGCGTCGACGAGGGCTACGAGAAGCTGGATGCCCTGCTCGCACAAGGGTGATCTGAGTCCAAGTTGTCAGCGTCTCAGTCGGTATAGCCGTCTGAGACGCTGACAAGTTGCCCTGTGGGGCACGTCGCGAATTAGGCGTTTCTGAGAGTGCTTGCCACCTCACTCTGACCACGTCGCTCAGCGTGCTGCAGAGGGGTGACCCCGTCTCGGTCCGCGATCTGTGGATCCGCGCCCGCGTCCAGCAGGACCGTCACGATCTGCTGGTAACGCTTCGATCCGTCGCCCAAGATCACCGCCTCCAATAGCGCGGTCCAGCCGAGGTTGTTCACGTGGTTGATGTCGATGCCGGTGCTTACCGCGCGCCGCACATAAGCCACGTGGCCGCGTTCGCTCGCCGGGATGAGAGACGTGCCGCCGAATCGATTGCGGATCGTCAGGTCAGGTCCGGCAGGCAGCAGCACCTCGAGCATCTCGACGCTGCCGGTCACACCAGTGACCAGCCAGGGTGTGTCGTGCTGGTCATCCAGCGCATTAGGGTCTGCGCCCAGATAGACCAACAACCGGGCGACCGCAAGCTGGTCCTCGGTGACAGCGAGCAACAGTGGCGTACGCCCGCTCGCGTCCCGAGTCTCAAGATCCGCTCCAGCCCGAACGGCCAACGCGGCGGCGGTGGGGTCGCCGCGCTCGGCGGCAGCCAGCAAGCGCTGGTCGGCCTGCTGCTTGGGCGGCTTGTCCGCCTCCAACGCCGTACGCAGCACTTGCGTGATCTCGCTGTGCCCCTTCGCCGTGGCGTGCTCGATCGGGCTGATCTTGTCACGTTGGGACGGGAGTCGTAGGTCGGCGCCGGCGGCAACCAGAACCCGCACAGTGTCGACGTAGCGGCCGGATCCATCGCCCAGAATGATCGCCTCGTGCAGGGCGGTCCAGCCCAGGTTGTTGATGTGGTTGATCTTGACGCCGGCCTGGACCAGCCGGCCGGCGATGTCGGCGTGGCCGCGGTCGGTAGCCCGGATCAGCCCTGTGCCATTGAAGGAGTCTTTGGAGTCCACGTCGGCGCCGTGTTTCAGTGTCAGGTTCAACAGCTCCAGGTAACCCTCACTCGTAGAGATGAGGTAAGCGCTCTGCGCGGTGTTGTCCTTGGCATTCACATCGGCGCCTCGGGCGATGAGGGATCGGGCGCGCCGGAGGTCGTTGTCCCAGGCGGCGTTGATCAGCTGCTGGTCCAGCCTCGCCTGCTCTTTCTCGCCGGGCTTGGACGCTGGCTTTTTCTCGGTCGACTGGGGAGTCGGCGGGTTGGTCGAGGCCGGTGGGAGGGTGGCTTGCGGAGACGGGTCGGAAGTAGCCGGATCCTCAGCAGTGCAGGCCGCCATGGCGACAACCACGGCTGTCAGGACCGCAACGGAGCGGATGGGTTTCATGGAATACATCTCCCCAACAGGATGACACCCGGCGGCCGCAGGTACCTTGGCCACCATGGCCGCCTCCCCCGGCAGTGATGATTCGGC
>DATHIJ010000286.1:0-4089 GCA_035489975.1 Propionibacteriaceae bacterium
GCGGGCGACCTTCATCTCGCGTCCGGCAGCCCCGCTGTCGACAGTGCGATGAATGCCGGCTATGGCGTCGACCTTGACGGCGGGCATGTGCCGCACGACGGTAACGCGGACGGAATCCCTGTTGCTGACAGAGGTGCCTTCGAGAGGGGATCTACCAGCGGTGCGCCGATCGTTACATCGCCACCGACGGCCCCACCGACCGCTCCACCGGCACCGAATCCAACATCTGTACCCACGCCCGCGCCCACCGCGGCGCCGCCGGTCGGGCCACCTAGCGGTGGTGACGCGGTGCTCGTCGGCGCCGGCGATATCGCCGCCTGCGGGTCGAACGGCGATGAGGCGGTCGCCAACGTGCTGGACGGCATAGCGGGAACCGTCTTCACCCTCGGCGATAACGTTTACGAAGATGGCACCGCACAGCAGTTTGCGGACTGCTACAACCCAAGTTGGGGACGACACAAGGCTCGCACCAACCCGGCTCCGGGCAACCACGACTTCCACGTCTCGGGGGGCCCAGGCTACTTCGGGTACTTCGGCAATGCGGCGACGCCGCTGCAGCCGGGTTGCACGAGTGGGTGCAAGGGCTGGTACAGCTACAACGCCGGCTCGTGGCACGTGATCGTACTCAACAGCGAGTGCTCCACGAGCTACCAGGCCTGCAACATGAGTGAGATGGACCAGTGGTTGAGGAGCGACCTCGCCGCCAACCCAACGGCGTGCACCGTCGCTATGTGGCACCGGCCGGTCCTCACGATCGGTCCCCACAGCAACGACGAAGGCAGCCTGAAGCCGATCTGGCGCATCCTTCACGATAGCAACGTCGACCTCGTGCTGAACGGCCACGAACACAGCTACGCGCGTTATGCGCCGTTGAACCGTGAAGCGAACGGGGTGGACACCGCCAGGGGCATCCGCCAGATAGTCGTCGGCACTGGCGGCAAGGGTCTGACGACGTCGAGCCGCGCGAGTTCGACGCCGGGGCTCGAGGTGTGGCAGGACGCAAGCACTGCGAACACTCTGGGCGTGCTGAAGCTAACGCTACGCAGCGGGAGCTTCAACTGGCAGTTCGTGCCGGTGGCCGGAAAGAGCTTCACCGACACGGGAACGGGTACCTGCCACTAAGTTCATCGCAGGACAGTCACCGCTCAGGGCGAGCCGACAGTGGCCTGGGAAGCCCAGACAAGGACGGACTTCCCAGGCCGCTTGCGTTTATGGAATCTGGATCGTGCGAACGTTCAGATGTGGAAGGGTTGGCCGAACCCGGCTGGATGTTGTGAGAATGTCGCGTCTAGACGCCCGACGAGTCCCGCGGACGCTGCATGTCCGGCCGCTCGCCTTCGATCGAAATGGGCATTGTCGCCGCCGAACCGTTCCGGAGGCGGCTCACCCGACCCTCGAGCGCGCGGTGGTCGTCTGCGGTGCGGATCTGCCTGCGGAAGCTCGTTCGAAAGATTGTCGTGAGAATCCGGAAGCCGTCTTTGAAGGTGCTGAGCTGGCTCGTGCCATGAGTGCGCAAAAACTCTGAGCTTGGCACCTCGCTGACACGAAGGCCGGAGCGATGCGCGCGGATGTTGATCTCTGTCTCGATCTCGAAGCCGTCGGCGCGGAGGTCGAGATGGTCAATGGCGCTGCGCCTGACGGCAAAGTAGCCGTAGCAGAGGTCGCTGTAGCGGGAGCCGGTGAGGACGTTCGTGAGCGTGCGGAATACCCAGTTACCGAAGCGGCGGAGTGTTGTCAGGTCCTCGGAGGAACCACCCGCCATCATTCGAGAGCCTTTGACGTAGTCAAAACCGACTTCGATAAGTTCGACATAGCGGCTGATTTCGCCGGGGTCCATGCTGCCATCGGCGTCCAGCGCGACGACTACATCACCCTTGGCGCTAAAGAAGCCCTCGCGCAGGGCGTTTCCCTTGCCTCTCCCGGTTTGATGGACAACCCTGATCTGCGGCAACTTCCGCTTGGCGACAGCGACCGTGTCGTCGATGGATAGCCCATCGACGAGGATCACCTCATGCACCCACGGCGGGATCTTTTCCAAGACGAATGGCAAAGCCTCCGCCTCATTGCGCGCTGGAATTACGACCGACACACGGAGGGTGCCTGTGGCTCCCCGGCTGTGCCTCCCATTGACGGGTTTGACAGGTATAGGAAGCTCAGGATGAAATCCGTTTGTACTGACCCGGCTCTTTTCTAACGTCATAGCGCGCCATCCTCCCCAGCTGCACCCCTGTAGAAACGAGGTATGCGTTCCCGTATTCGACTCGACTGGGAAGCTGCGCAGGGTATTTGCTTTACCCCACAGACGCGCTAATATAGAGCCGCGCAGGCGCTGTCCTGCCATTGTCGCCCTGGGCCCCCACAGCTTCGGGGCGACTCTTCTTTTAGCTCGACCGCAGGGAAGTTGCTTTGGATTCTAGGAACCCGCTGCGCCTCCCTTTCAAGTCCGTTTCCTTATGTATCGTAGATTATGTACCGTCCTCGAAACTGTCAACGACATTTCAGTTGCGGAACAAACAGAAAATAGATAGAAGATTATATGAAGCATCGCAGCTTCGGTTTTTGGACCACTCGCCGCCCCTCTTCCCGCCCATGCTTATGCGGGCGGTAAGATGTGTGCAGGGCGCTGAATGATACTCTGGAAGTTACTCACGATCGCGGGTGGACTCGCATTTCTGGTTCTTGCCTACTGGACGATCTCACCTGCCTTCCGGAACGACGGCCCAGAGACTAGCGGAACGGACGCCGACCCCTCGATAGGTCCGGTCGGGACCGCCAGCGCAACGGACCCGGTGCTCGTGGGCGCCGGGGACATCGCGAGCTGCGCACAGGAAAATGACGAGAAGACCGCCGCGCTGCTGGACCGGGTTGTGGCCACGATGGCGGAGAGCGGAGCGGAGACCGTCGTGTTTACCGCCGGTGACAACGCGTACGAAAATGGCACGCTGGAGGAATACGAGCAGTGCTACGGTCCGACCTGGGGAAGGCACAAGGACCGCACCCGGCCAGCGACGGGCAACCACGAGTACGCGTTGGGCAACGCGGACGGCCACTTCCAGTACTTCGGAGAGGCGGCCGGCAATCCGGGGGCAGGCTACTACAGTTTCGATTTAGGGACCTGGCACGTAATAGTGCTCGACACCGGGGACCATTGCGAGTTAGTCGCCTGTGCCGTTGGGTCAGCGCAGGAGCAGTGGCTCCGCGCCGACCTGGCCGCCAGCCGGGTCTTTTGCACCGTCGCGATCTGGCACGATCCACTCTTCACGTCCGGCGCGAACACAAGCAGCGCGCGCTTTCTGCTCCCTCTCTGGCGAGCGCTTTATGAATTCGGAGCGGATGTGGTTGTGAATGGGCACGAACACAACTACGAACGATTCGCCCCGCAGACACCTGACGGGCTCCTGAATCAGGAACACGGCGTCCGGCAGTTCGTCGTGGGCACCGGTGGCAATGGTCACACCAGTCTCGATATCCCCCGCGCTCCCCACAGTGAGGTGGCCGACGACGCTACCTACGGCGTCATGCGCTTGACGCTGCATCCGGCCGGCTACGACTGGGAGTTCATGCCGATCGCGGGCGAGGTGTTCCAGGACGCGGGCAGCGCTGAATGCCACGGCCCCCCGCCGATAGACGCTGTCCCCTAGTCGTGAACGCGCCCGCGCGAGTGCGTTCACTCCGCGCGCTACCCGCCGTTCGGCGTGAATCGCACCGGCATATGCTTGATGCCGGCGATGAAGTTGGAGCGCAGGCGGCTGACCGGCCCTGCCGGCTGAATATCCGGCAACCGCCGCAGCAACTCTTCGAACATGACGCGTATCTCCAATCGCGCCAGGCTGGCGCCCAGGCAGAAGTGGGCGCCGCCGGGGCCGAAGGTGATGTGCGGGATCGGCTCTCGTGCGACGTCGAACAGGTCCCCATGCGGAAACACCTCTTCGTCCCGGTTGCCCGAGCCGTAGTACATCACGACCTTCTCGCCCTCGCGTATCTTTTGGCCCCGGATCTCCGTGTCTTGAGTGACCGTCCTCCGGAAGTAGATGACCGGCGTCACCCAGCGCAGCATCTCGTCGATGGCAGTTGGGATGAGCGACGGAT
>DATHIJ010000287.1:0-2847 GCA_035489975.1 Propionibacteriaceae bacterium
CTGCCAGTGATGCGCGGTCCACACTTGACGCTTGTAAGCGTCGGCGAAGTCCGTCGGCGGCACCGCTCCACCCCAGGACAGCGCCACGTAGCGGACGTCACCCTCTTTGAGCAACGTCCGGGCGTTGGCTTGGCCGCCCTCGAACCCCAGCCGCAGGTCGCTGGTAATGGTGAGTTTCTGATCCACACCCTCGGCCGAGCAGACACCCTGGTAGTAGTTCTTGTCGGTGTATTCCCACTGAACGTGGGCGTTCCCATAGTCGAGGACAGGCTCACAGTCCACCATGGTCTGCACTTCACCGGAGGCACAGCGGATGGTGCGCAGCAGAATGTGCTCTGCCTCGTAGTCATTGGGGGTCCGGCGGTAGGTCCTGGAACGGTCCGTCGGATGGTGCCAAGGACCGACCAGGAGGGCGTCGCGGACAATGATCCAGCCAGTGGGAGTCCCCCAGCTGGTCTCCAGGATCATGGTGCCTGGCAGGTAACGGACATCAGCGGGAACGGCAACATCGACCGGGGCGACACGGAACACGCCGGCATTCCGACCAAGGATCCGTCCGAAGACGCTAGGAGAGTCAAAGCGGGGAACGCACATCCATTCCACCGCGCCGTTGGGCGACACGAGTGCGGAGACCTCTCCATCGCTGAGGAACCCATAGTCGCCGATCGGTGTTGATCGGAGGTGTGAGGTCGGAGTTCGGACCTGCACCTGCGGCTTGTTCTTCCGATTCGCCATGGGGAAAGCATTCTCTGCTCAGCACGTCCTGGCAAGCAGCAAAAGGAACCAGATGAATCGTCAAGCCGGATGATCACCGCCCGGCTCTGATGTCTCCGCTATGACCCACTTGATGTAGTCGCTGTTTCCTGCCTCGACAACGAAAGCGAGAACGCACGGCACGTCGTAGGGGTGAGCCCCGCGGGTGCGTTCGATGACTTCCTCCACGAGGCTGGCGCGGGTGTGCAGTGCCACCCGCATCTCGCTGTCGTCGTGGATCGTGCCGCCCCAGCGATAGACGGACCTGACTGGCGCGATGTGCTGGCCGCAGGCGACGAGCCGTTCCTGCACCAGCGCACGGGTGAAACTCACCAACCAATCTTCATTGTCAGCGGTAATGATCACTTCACAGATCGGCTCGGTCATACGGGTCCCTCCGGCCCACGCCTCAGTGACCGGAGCCGGTCACAATCTTCTGGCGCTCGGACTCGTGGGCTCCACCCTTCTTCGCGAGAGTCGCGCAAGCCTCCTCGATGTCCCGAGCCAGCGTGTCCACGTGCTCCCGACTCAAGGTCTCCTTGACCAGGGCCCGCATGATGGTGACGTCCTGGGCATCAGGAGGAAGCGTGTACGCCGGCACCATCCAGCCGCGCTCAGCCGAGAGCTGCCAGGCCACGTCGAACTCGTCGTAGCCGTTGTCGGCGGCGAGCTTGAAGGCAACGAGCGGGAGTTGCTCCTCGTCGGCGCCGATCAACTCGAATTGGCCCATGGACTCCAACTTCTCGGCCAGCACCCTCGCGTTCTGTTGCATGTTCTTCATGAGGTAGGTGTAGCCGGGGCGGCCATAGCGAACGAGGTTGTAGTACTGCGCCAAGACCATCGCAGAACCGGTGGAGAAGTTGAGGGTGAATGTGGCGTCAGTCTTTCCGAGGTAGTTCTCCTCGAATACCAGGTCTCGGGCGAGGTCGGATTTCTCCCGGAAGATCAGCCAGCCAATGCCTGGGTACACGAGCCCGAACTTGTGTCCGGAGACGTTGATGGACCGTACCTGATCAAGACGGAAATCCCACTCCGAGTCGGGATAGAGGAACGGCCAAACGAAACCGCCGCTCGCGCCGTCGACATGTAACGGGACATCGAGGCCGCGCTCCGACTTGACTTGGAGCAACAGGTTGTTGATGCCGACGATGTCATCCTTGTGCCCGGTGAACGTTGTCCCGAGCACTGCAGCTACCCCGATCGTGTTCTCGTCGATGTGGGGACTGACGTCGTCTGGTCCGATCGTGTATTTGCCCGGCTGCAGCGGGACAATTCGCGGTTCCACGTCGAAGTAACGGCAGAACTTCTCCCAGACGACGTGCACGTCGCCGCCGAACACCAGGTTGGGATTTGCGGTCGACTCCCCCGCGGCCTCGCGGCGCTTACGCCAATTCCACTTGAGGGAGAGACCGCCCAGCATGATCGCCTCGGACGAGCCCTGCGTACGCGCGCCGGTCGTCTCGCCAGGTGCATGGAACAAGTCGGCGATCATCCGGATGCAGCGCTGCTCGATTTCGGCCGTGCGCGGATATTCGGCATGGTCGATGAAGTTGCGGTGCAGGTTTCCAGCGATGATCCTTTGCGCCTCAGGCTCCATCCACGTAGTGACAAAGGTGGCGAGGTTGCGCGCCGGATCGCCCTCGAGCGCGAGATCTTCGGCAACCAGCCGCATGGCATCCACAGCAGTCATGCCGTTTTCTGGGAATTGGTGACTTGGCACTTCTTCGGTAGCAAAGCGATTCCCGAAGAGCACTGCGTCGCGGGTTACATCGGCTGGTGTGGTCATTAGCTTCTCCTTCGATTGTGGGGGTCTTCGGGGCGCGAGGGTTGTGCTGCGCGAACGGCATGTCTCCATGCCGGAAACATCAAGATCGCACCGATCAGGAAGCAGAGCGCGCCGAGCAGCGTGCCAATGATCGAGACCGGGCTGTTGATCAACTCATCAGTGGTCGGAAGGACATAGCTGGCCAACGCGGAGATCATGAACAAGATCGATCCGATCATGTTCAACCAGGCGATACGCCAGGGATGGGAGCTGGGCTGGAAGCTGAGGAAGCGCCCGACCGCGAGAATGGCGAAGACGCTCGCCACCAG
>DATHIJ010000288.1:0-2880 GCA_035489975.1 Propionibacteriaceae bacterium
TACAGCAACGGCAACACCTCCGCCACCGGCGGCGACTTGCGCGACCACGCCGGCAAAATCGCCGAGGAGAACCGCTTGCGCTCACCAGTCGCCTCGTCGAAGCGCTTGTCGTTGACCCGCGGCTGCCGCACCGACACCGCACCCGCCGAAGTGGTCACCTCCCGCGGCTCGTGGAAGCCATTCCGGACCACCAGCCGGCGACCATGATCATCAACATCACCGCGATAGGTGTCGACGCAGGCTGCCACCTCGGCCCGCAACGCCGCCGCCAACATCTGCCGAGCAGCGTCGCGGACGATCTCATCCAACACCGACGCGCCGGTCTCGTTGGCGACAGAACCTTCCTGGACTATTTTGAGCATGAAGGCGTACCTTCCCGAACCAGCGCGTCAACGCCGGTCCTGATCGAGAACCAGAGATTTCAGATCATCCTCGGGAAGGTGCGCCCCTATCACGTCACCAGGCCGAGGGCCATCCACAGGTTCTGATCATTGCTCCTGGCCAGAGGCAGAGAGGTTAAGTTGCTCACTGGGATCCGGCTCCTAGACAGTGGGATTCCACGCCCCTCGGGAGTTGCCGCTGCTGGCGGGCCGCTGACTTGTGTTTGATCTTGGTTCAGATCTTTGATTCGCTTAGTTCAGCTATGCGTCTGACCACCATTCTGACCACCATTTGGGTTTGTCCGCTGGAATCCGTCAAAGTCCAGAATCCTTATCTGCAAGGGAAATCGGACGTGCGCGGACGTACGCGGACACGCTGCCGATGCCTTACAAGCAAGGGGTCAGCAGTTCGAGTCTGCTTGCTCCCACAACCAAAGCACCTGGTGATCGAACGGACCCACCGACGCCGTCGAGGACGCGTTGAGGTTCATCGAGGCCCACGCGCTGTTCACCCGGACTGGGCCACAAGGCATCCGAAAGGTCAACGGGCGAGGCCTCGTCGCGACCGCGTTCACCCACCCGGACAGCCGTGCTGGCGACCAAATCTCGATACCCATGTCGCGGTCGCGAACGAGGTCCGGTCCCTTGACGGCCAGCTGGTTGGATTGGCGCGCCTCGGGGAGCAAGATGACGGTAAGGCCAGTCTGGGGTTGACCTGAAGCAGCGATCAAGAAGTCGAGCCAGAGGCGGATTCCGTCTGCGGGTCAAATAGCCTGCGAATGGACTCAAAAGCCCTGCTGGCTAGGTGGTGAACGGGAGAGTTGGGTGAGTGGGAGCGCGATAGAGCGGGGGTACGTCGATTGGTTGCAGCAGGAGTCGATGCTGGCCCGCGGCGCAGCGGTTGCATCCCAGTTCGCTGGGTCGGGCGTTATGTCGCAGAGACCGTTCGCCCACTCAAATCCTCGGTCTGCAATCAAGAAGGCGTCCGTCTGGTTCACGGCGTACCCCATTTCGATGATCACGAGGCCCGGTGAGTCGTTTCTCCGGACGTTGGCGGACGAGGACCTGTGGCGTGTGTTCGAGGCTATCGGGGTCAACGCGGTGCACACGGGACCCGTCAAGCGGGCGGGAGGGATCTCTGGCTGGGACGTGACCCCTAGCGTGGACGGACACTTCGACCGGATCAGCACTCGGATCGACGATGCGTTCGGCACTGAGGTGGAATTTCAGTTGATGTGTACGGTGGCAGCCGCGCACGGCGGCACCATCATCGATGACATTGTGCCGGGCCACACGGGCAAGGGTGCAGATTTTCGCCTGGCGGAGATGAAGGTCGGTGACTACCCCGGCATCTACCACATGGTCGAGATCCCGCCCAAGGACTGGCATCTCTTGCCGCCGGTTCCACCCGGAAAGGACTCGATCAACCTCGATATCGAGGTCGAGGATCGACTGGAGAAGGCCGGTTACATCATCGGCAAGATGCAGCGGGTGATCTTCCACGACCCCGGCGTTAAGGACACGAACTGGAGCGCCACCGCGATCGTCACTGGTGCAGATGCAGTAGATCGACGCTGGGTGTATCTGCATTACTTCAAGGATGGTCAGCCATCGATCAACTGGCTGGACCCCACCAGCGCCGGCATGCGGTTGGTGATGGGTGACGCATTGCACGCGCTGTATGACCTTGGGGCCGGTGCGCTGAGGCTGGATGCCAACGGCTTCCTTGGTGTGGAAAAGAGCGGCGAGGGTGGCTCTCCCGCCTGGTCAGAGGGACATCCGCTCTCAGACGCCGCCAACCAGATGATCGCGAGCATGGTGCGCAAGATGGGCGGCTTCACCTTCCAGGAGCTGAACCTGGCCATCGACGACATCAAAAATACTGGCGAGCGCGGGGCTGATCTTTCTTACGACTTCGTCAACCGCCCCGCGTACCACCATGCCTTGGCCACCGGCGACACCGAGTTCCTGCGGCTCACACTGAACACCGCATTACGGCAAGGGCTGCAACCAATCTCCCTCGTGCATGCCCTGCAGAACCACGACGAGTTGACTTACGAGTTGGTGCATTTCGCGGCAACACACCGGGATGAGACCTTCCATTTCGGCGGCACCGAAGTAACAGGTGCGGAGTTGGCGATCAGAATTCGAGCCGAGCTCATCGAGCGGCTCACCGGCGACGCTGCCCCATACAACGACATCTTTACGACCAACGGCATAGCCTCCACTACCGCGACGATCGTCATCGCCTCACTGGGCATCACCGACATATTCGAGCTCAACGAGGAGGTCATCGAGGAAGTCAAACAGGCGCACCTGCTGCTGGCTATGTTCAACGCGTTGCAACCTGGTGTATTCGCTTTTTCCGGCTGGGACCTCTGTGGGATGCTGACGCTCGAGCGATCCCAGGTTGCACGGCTCGTCGAAACTGGTGACACGCGCTGGATCCATCGCGCAGCCTACGACCTGATGGACTATCAACCTGGGGCAGTCAAGTCGT
>DATHIJ010000289.1:0-9717 GCA_035489975.1 Propionibacteriaceae bacterium
TACCACCGCTCCGTACGCGGCTGGTCCGGGGTTGCCACGCGACCCGCCGTCCGCCTCCACAATCAGGCGACGATCCGACCTGGGCGCCGCCGGTTCTTCAGTTTCGTCAAAGAAACTGGGCCGGTCCAGGCCGGGAGGTCGCGGAGCCATCACAAACCCGACTGCGCCGTTCTGATCAAAATCCGACCGCACTCCTCGCAGCGCAGGACTTCGTCATCCGGCGCGGCCGAGAATGCTCTCAGCTCGGCGGCATTGACCTCGAGCTGGCAGCCAGTGCAGCGACGGGCCCGCAACTCGGCTGCACCGACACCTCGATGGCTGGCGCCGATCTTGTCATAGAGGGCCAGCAAGTCGTCCGGAATCAACGGCGCGATCTCAGCTCGCTGCTCGCGAAGCCCACCCATTTCGGCATCGAATGCCGCAAGCTGCCGATCACGCTCGGCCATTGCCTCACCAATGTCGGCGTCGACCTGCGCCGCTCGAGCACGCAGTCTGTCTTGGCTGCTCATTGCCGTTTCGAGCTGTTCCATCACCTCCAGCTCGGCATCCTCAAGATCGCTGATCCGCTTCTTGAGGTGGTTGACCTCTTCCAGCATCGAGGAGAGCGCCTTTGGGTCGGCTACGGCGCCATTGGTGATTCGAGCTTGGTCCCGGCTGAGCCGCTCTCGGACCGGCTCAAGGTCGGTCTCGGCCTTCGCCTGCTCCAGCTCAAGATCGGAGATTCGGGTTTCGGCCGCCACAAGGTCCGAGGCGACCGCCGCTCGCTCGGTCCGCAGTCTGGCAATCGTGGCATGCTGCGACAGCGTCTGGCGGCGATGGCGGAGCTGGGCAAGCGTGGTGTCGAGAGTCTGCAAGTCCAGCAGCCGCAGCTGCGCACCCTTGTCGGCCCTGATCGCGCTCATCCCCCTCTTGCATCCTGGAGCGTCGGCACCCCAGCGGCAACCACCCTACTGATGCCGAATTGCCTATCTACAGACGCCGCACTCCAAAGAGACCCAGGCATGCCGGACTTGGCGACCGACCAGGGCGTCAGATGCATGGCAGGAGCCCGACCGGTCATGGGTCGTCTCCGAGCACAAGCGTCGAGACGTCCGCTGTACGTCCCGATCTTGAGTCGTCTCCGAGCACGAGCATCGAGACGTCCCGCGCTTGCATTAGGGCCGGGCGTTCCACCGTTCGAGGGCGGGCTCCCCTCGGTCTTCACCCAGCACCGACACTGTGCCTGTGTCGAGTGGAAATTGCACACCGAGTCGGAGGTCGAACCCGAGCCACCGCATGGTCAGCGCTCGCAGGGCGTGGCCATGACCGAAGCAGATCGCATGATCGACGCCCGATCCACGGACCCGAGCAACCACTCGGTCGAGCCGACTTGCAACCTGCGTAGCGGTCTCTCCTCCCGGAACATCACCGTTCCAGATCGTCCAACCCGGAACTGTCTGCCAGATCTCTGGGCTGGTCTTGCCTTCATAGTCACCGTAGAACCATTCGGCAAGGTCATCGTCGATCTGCGGCTCGTACGCGCCAACGAACCCCGCCAGCTCCGCCGTCTCGCGGGCTCGTCTTCGTGGGCTGCTCAGGATCACCTGGAAGTCTTGTGGCAGCAGGTGGCCCTTAAGTGCGCGGGCCAGGTGCCCGCCGGTGTCAGTGAGCGGCAAGTCGGTGATCGACGTGTGCCGGCCCGACCGACTCCATTCGGTCTCGCCGTGGCGGACGAGGTACAGGCGCGTTGGCATGCGGTTCACCGTATCGCTCCAAAAGCCTTTGATGGCTCACCACGTTGGCCCGAGCGCCGTAGAAACTCTGAGTTCAGCGATCACCGAGTGCAAGAATGGCACGCATGAGCGATCGTCGGCCTGAGCTGCCGAACCGCCAGATACCTTTCACCGACGCCTTTAAGAAGTTCATCGCCGAGGGCTGGGCGCCCTACCCAACCCAGCTTCCAGATCAGCTTCCGGCTGCCGGTTGGGCTCGGCTGCGCCGCGAGAGGATCAGCGCTCAGTTTCCGGGCGAGCGGCTCGTCATAGGCGCAGGTGGGCTCAGCGTGCGCTCGAACGACACCGACTACCGCTTCCGTCCCCACTCGGCATTCGCCCACCTGACCGGTCTTGGCACAGATCGTGAGCCGGACGCCGTGCTGGTGCTGGAGCCAACGGACTCTGGTCACGATGCGACCCTGTATTTCAAGCCCCGCCCCCCGCGGGACTCCGAGGAGTTCTATGCCGACAGCCGCTTCGGTGAACTGTGGGTGGGTCGACGGGCATCCCTGGAGGATATGAGCGCCCTCTGTGACATTCCGTGCGCAGCGATCTCGGAGCTGCCGGATCAGCTTCGTAAAGATGCCGACACCGTCTCGATGCGAGTTCTCTCGGCAGCTCTCGATCCCCCGATCCAGCAAGTGATCGAGGAGGTCCGCAGCTCCGCCGCAGAAGTTGATCAACGGCAATCGGTAGCGCTCAGCGAGCTGCGGTTGATCAAGGACGCGTTTGAGATTGATCAGATGCGGGCAGCCTGCTGGGAGACGGCAGCGGCATTCGAGGCTGTTGTGGCAGGCATTCCCGAGGCAGTGCGGCGCGGCCGCGGCGAACGCTGGATCGAGGGCATCTTCGGCCTGCACGCCCGGCATGTCGGGAACGCAATCGGCTACGACACCATCGTCGCCGCTGGCGAGCATGCCTGCACGCTGCACTGGATCCGCAACGACGGTGAGCTCCATGAAGGCGAGTTGCTGCTGCTGGACGCCGGCATCGAACTCGATTCTCTCTACACAGCAGATGTCACGCGTACCCTGCCGATCACCGGAACCTTCAGCGACACGCAACGGATGGTCTACGACGCTGTCTACGAGGCGCAACAGGCTGGGATTGCCGCCGCAATGCCAGGGGCCCGGTTCTCTGATGTGCACAAGGCCGCGAGCGTGGTGATCACTCGGCATTTGGACAATTGGGGCCTGCTGCCGGTCAGCGCGGCGGAGTCACTGGGCGAACAGGGCGGCCAGCATCGGCGCTGGATGGTGCACGGAACATCGCATCACCTTGGCATCGACGTACACGACTGCGCGCAGGCTCGAGTGCAGAACTACCGCGAAGCAATCCTGGAACCGGGGATGATCATCACAGTCGAGCCTGGGTTGTACTTCAAGCCTGACGACGAATTGGTCCCGATGCCTTTGCGTGGGATCGGGGTGAGGATTGAAGACGACATCTTGATTACTTCGGCAGGCAATGAGAATCTGACGGCGATGCTCCCCCGCAGCAGTGTTGACGTCGAGGCCTGGATATCGGGCATCTGGGGTACGACCGGTCACCACACGGGCTGAGCACTGAGGAGGTTGGCTTTGACGACGGCACCAAATCGTCGCAACCTACCGGTCATCGGGTCGCTCAGCCGTCGTCCGGCGGCAGAGGTCGTACCCCTCCCGTCCCCTCCGCCCGATTCGATCATCGCGTGGGCCTGGTACGTCAACGGCGTACGCAAACCCGCGGACGACCTCAGCGTGGCAGCGCGGCTGGCCAACGCTGGAGAAGGCTTTGTCTGGCTCGGGCTCAAAGACCCTAGGGACGAGGACTTGATGGCCCTGGCATCCCAGTTCGATCTGCATCCCTTGGCGATCGAGGACGCGGCACATGGCCATACCCGTTCCAAACTGGAGATGTTTGGCGACGATCTCTTCATGGTGATCTCGACTGTCTCCTATGTGGAACACGAGGAGCTGACCGATACCTCGGAGGTCGTCGCAACGGGTCAAGTCATGGTGTTTCTTGGCGAGCATTTCGTGATCACTGTGCGCCGCGGCGAGCACGCGCAGCTGAGTGCGCTGCGCCGCACCATGGAAGCCGAACCGACACGGTTGGCACGTGGGCCCTCCGAGGTGCTGTACGCGATCGCCGACAAGATCATCGACGACTACCTCGACGTTGTCGCTGAGTTCGAAAAGGACGTCGACGAGATTGAGACGCGGGTCTTCGCCCGCCAAGGCCAGCGCGAAGTGGAGCGCGTCTACCAGCTCAAGCGCGAGCTGATCGAGTTCAAGCGGTCCGTAATGCCGCTCGGCGCGCCACTGTTGCGGCTCGCAACGCGCGAGCTCCCGGTGATACCGCCGGAGGCCAAGGCCTACTTTCGGGAGCTTGCCGACCATCACACGGAGGCTCGCGAAGCGGTCGCCGCGTTCGACGAGGTGCTGACCTCGATCCTGCAGGCCGGCCTCGCACGAGCGTCGGTCGCTGACAACGAGGACGTGCGCAAGATCTCAGGCTGGGTGGCAATCGTCGTAGTGCCGACACTAGTCGCTGGTATCTACGGCATGAACTTCGACAACATGCCCGAACTCCACTGGAAGTACGGCTACTTCATTGTCCTCGGCGGGATGCTGTTGATCATGACCGCGCTCTACCTTGGCTTCAAACGCAACAAGTGGCTGTAGCTGCGTAGCGCGCAATTAGACAGAGCGGCCGTGCGCGAGCGGCGCCCTATTCAACCGCGGCGCGAGCGTCGGAGGCCGCGCCGACGAGTGCAGGAGTGATGAGCGAGACACGCCTTTCGTCTCGCGAAGAGCGACGAACGAGTTGGCCTCCGGCGGCCGTGCGCGAGCGGCGCCCTATTCAAACTGCGCGGCGCGGGCCCCGGGCATTCCCTTCAGCATCTCGCGCGCTTGAGCCGCCACTTTGTGCTCGCAGAGCACTTCGTACTTCGTGGCGATGGTCTGGGTTACCGATGTGAAGTCCCGGCGTCCACGGCTCATCGCGTATGCCGCCGCATTGAATCCGACGCCGAGTAAGACGCCGATCGCTAGGGAGACCAGCAGGAGCACCAGAATGCTTGACGGTCTGGTGAAGATCAACACCACCAGGCCGACGAGCAGGCCAGTAGAAATACCTGATTGCATGCCCTGGGTGATCACAGTGCCCCAGTTGCGCCGGCCGAGTACCCGCTCCACCGATTTGAGGTCAGTCCCGACGATTGCCAGGTTCTGCACCTCGAATTTCGCGTCCGCAAGGAAGTCGACCGCTTTCTGAGCATCGGGGTAGCTGCCGTAGATCCCAACCGACTGGGGGAACTGCAGCTCGAAAACCGAGCCGAACTGCCGCGGCGAAATAGCCATGGTGTCCTCCTGAGGTCGGCTCCCAATCTACTCGTTGGTCTTGTGGGCTCGTCGATGCGCTGGTTCTCAGATCTCGCGCCTGGTGAACACGCAGAATTCGTTGCCTTCGGGATCGGCCAGCACGTCCCAGCCGATCTCATCGTCACGCTTACGGATCAGACGGGCACCTGCGGCGAGGAGGTCATCGGTCTGACCCCAGACATCCCAGTGCATGCGATTCTTTACGGTCTTGGGCTCAGGAACCCATTGGAAGACCATCGCCCAGGGCATTCCCGGAGCCTGATCGATCCAGGAAAAGGCTCGGTCCTGATCATGACAGACAGCCGCGGCATAGCGCTCAGCCCACCAGGATGCGATCGAGACGGGGTCCGCAGCGTCCACGACCACCTCGTACACGCGATAATCGGGCAGCGACTCAGGCTCGCGTACGAAGGCACACAGCTCGCCTCCCTCGGGATCGGCCAGCACGGTCCACGATTGGGCGTCATCGATGATCATCGCGCCAAGATCGGTCAAGTCGGAGACAGCCAAGACATCGACATCGAGGTGGACGCGCTGCTTGCCGTCCTCGACTCGGGCACCTTGTTAACCCAAAGCGTGTGCTCTTCGAGATTGTCAACCAGCTTGAAACCAGTGCCACTCGGCTCGGCGCGAAGCCCGAGCGCCGAGGCCCAGAAGGTCGCGAGCACTTGCGGATTGACGGCGTCGATGCAGAGGTCCTTGAAGCTGATCGCATTCGCTGCAGCCATGATCCGACCTTAACTGACGTGATCATCTTCGGTCGGATCACGGCACCTTCGGCGTGGACCGCCCACCGATGGGCCAGCCCCCGTCCAGGGCTCATCGGGAGCTGCTCGCGCAATGCCGACGCTCGCAGCTCTGCCGGCTCATCGCGAGCTGCTCGCGCAATGCCGACCCCAACGCTCGCAGCTCCGCCGGGATCGCCGTCAGGCTGTGATAATCGGAGGCGTGGCAGCGAGTTCGACCTCGGTCTTCATCTCACGCATCCGAGGCCTGCCAGTCCTCGACAGCGCAGGGGATCAGGTGGGAAAGGTCCGCGACGTTGTGGTGCAGCGCCGAGCGGCCGGCCGGGCCCCGAGAGTAAAGGGGCTTGTGGTCGAGCTGTTTGCACGCCACCGGATCTTCATGCCTATGGAACGGGTGCACAGCGTCGACGGGTTTGCGGTGGTTATCTCCGGTGTGGTCAACACCCGTCGCTTCGAACGCCGTGAATCCGAGATGTTGGTGATCGACGACCTCTTCGATCGGACGGTAGAACGCATCGACCATCCGGGTCCCTCGCTGATCTTCGACGTGGCTATGCAGCCCGTGCGCTCGCACGACTGGGAGCTGTCGCAGGTGGCGCTGCGGGAAGCCGGAAGCCGAAGCCGGTTCGGCAGGCGAGGTCATGTCACCATCGTCGACTGGTCCACGATCGCGCTTCTGGGATCTGATCGAGGTCAGGGTACGGACCAGCTCCTGGCCCAGATGGAAGACATGAAAGCTGCCGATATCGCCCGCGAACTGCACGAGATGTCGCGCGAGAGACGAGCCGAGGTGGCCTCTGCACTTGATGATCACAAGTTGGCCGACGCTCTGGAGGAGTTGCCTGAGGACGAACAGGTCCAGTTGATCTCCGAGCTCGACATCGAGCGTGCGGCGGACATCTTGGAGGAAATGGATCCAGACGATGCCGCTGATTTGATCGCCGAGTTGGCTCCCGAGCTGGCCGAGGTGTTGCTCGCGCGCATGGAGCCCGAGGAGGCAAAGGATGTTCGGCGCCTGCTGAGCTACGCCGAGTCCACCGCAGGCGGGATGATGACTCCGGAACCGGTGATCTTGCCGCCCGATGCGACGGTGGCCGAAGCCCTGGCGCGGATTCGCGACGCAGAGCTGACGCCTGCTTTGGCGTGCATGGCTTACGTCTGCCGGCCGCCGCTGGACACACCGACCGGCCGCTTCGTTGGCGCGGTCCACTTCCAGCGGCTGCTCCGGGAGCCCCCGTCGACACTGGTCTCGGCCTTGATCGACAGCGAGCTGGAGACGCTCACCGACCAGGCGAACCTGCACGAAGTTAGTCGCTACTTCGCGACGTACAACCTGGTGAATGCTCCTGTTGTGGACGCTGATCATCGGTTGATCGGTGCGATCACGGTGGACGATGTGCTTGATCACATGTTGCCTGAAGACTGGCGCGGCATCGAGCTCGACGCGGTGTCGGCGCACAAGCCGCCGGACGCAGGAGTGATGGCGCGTGGCTAGAGCAGTTCGAGAGGCCGAGCGGCTGGACGTGCCGGGCCGGCGCAGGCGGTCAACGATTCCAACGATCAAGGTGGACCGGGACGCCTTCGGCAAGTTTGCCGAGGCCTTTGCCCGCTTCATGGGCACCGCTCGCTTCCTCTTCGGTATGACGGTGGTGATCATCCTCTGGCTGCTCTGGAACGTGGTGCTCGCTCCACCGCAGCTGCGCTTCGACCCCTTCCCGTTCATTTTCTTGACACTCGTTTTGTCGCTGCAGGCCTCGTACGCTGCTCCGCTGATCTTGCTCGCCCAGAACCGCCAAGAGGCGCGGGATCGCGTCGCCCTGGAACGGGACCGTGAGCAGGCGGCGCAAAGTCGAGCCGACATGGATTTCTTGGCGCGCGAGATTGCCGGCCTGCGGATGTCGGTTGGCGAGTTGGCCACGCGCGACTACCTCCGCTCAGAGCTGCGCGCAGAGCTCCGCGCCATCCTCGCCGAGCTTGAGAATGAAGACGTCGCCTGAGCGCACCACGTCGAGGCTGTACCCAGAGCCTTCACGCTGTGCATGGCATGCATGCGATGTACAGCGTGAACATCCCACGTAGCGTGGGATGTTCACCCGACAACTCGCTGCAGGAACCGATATGGGATCTCACCTACGCTAGGGGCATGCCCGACCCGCAAGCCAACGCCGACTCGACAATGTCCGCCGTTGAGCATCCGCTGGTGCCTCGGATCCGCACCGCCCTGCACCAGGTGAACGATCCTGAGATTCGCCGGCCCATCACTGATCTCGGCATGGTCGACGGCATCGAGGTGGACGCCGCAGGTGGGGTTGGCGTACGGATCCTGCTAACGGTCGCCGGCTGCCCGCTGCGCGACACGCTCAACCGGGATGTCACCGCTGCGGTACTCGGCGTGCCTGGAGTGTCGGCAGTCAACGTTGAGCTGGGCGTGATGTCGGATGAGCAGCGCGTGGCGCTGCGCGAGTTGCTCAAAGGTGGGCATGCCGACCGCGAAATCCCGTTTGCACGCCCCGATTCGCTCACCCAAGTGATCGCGGTCGCCTCGGGCAAAGGTGGGGTTGGAAAGTCGTCGGTCACCGTAAACCTCGCTAAGGCGCTGGCAGCCCACGGTCGTAACGTCGGCGTTCTCGATGCCGATATCTACGGCCATTCAGTGCCTGCGATGCTCGGCGTCGCTGATTCGCGGCCCACCGCGGTAGAGGACATGATCATGCCGGTGCCGGCCGATGGGCTCAGGGTCATTTCCATCGGCATGCTCAAGCCGCGTCGTGACCAGGTCGTGGCCTGGCGTGGACCGATCCTGGACCGTGCCCTCACTCAGATGCTGGCCGACGTCTACTGGGGAGACCTTGACTTCTTGCTCATCGACCTTCCGCCAGGCACAGGCGACGTGGCAATCTCACTGGGCCAAAAGCTGCCCAACGCCGAGGTCTTGGTAGTCACCACCCCTCAGGCCGCTGCCGCAGAGGTGGCAGAGCGTGCCGGCACGATGGCGTCGATGATGAACCAGCGAGTGATCGGCATTGTGGAGAACATGTCGCACCTAGTGACGACATGCCCTCACTGCGGCGAAGTGCACACCCATTACGTCTTCGGTACCGGCGGCGGCGCGGACGTAGCGCGCACGCTCAGCACCCGACTTGGTTATCCAGTCGCGCTGCTCGCGCAGATACCACTCGATCCGCAGCTTCGTGCGTCGGGTGACGCCGGCGTACCGCTCGTGGAGACCGGCCCGGACGAGCCCGCGGCACGCGCCCTCAACGCGCTGGCGGACACGTTCATCAAACGCGGCCGTGGACTGCTCGGCAAGCAGCTCGGCCTTATGCCCGCCGGCCGCTAACGCTGCGAGCGTCGATAATCGCGCGCCGCCGCACGGAGGAGGAGTGAGCAGAGGCGTTCTTCCCTCTGTGAGCGACGACGACGGCGGCGGATCCCAAGCGCGATGCGCGAGCAGCTAAGAGCACTGCTCACCTGTCAGGTTGCCTCGAGATCGAAGGGTGTAGTTCCCGCCCGGGACGGGGTCACTCCAGCCACGACGTCTTGTGGACCTCCTGGGCTGCGATCTTTGGTGGCCGCATTGGAGAAGTCCGCAGCCGAGCTGTTGATGGTCTTGCCAACGTCGGTCACCTCGGACTTCACATCCGCGATGACCGGCTCGATGTCGTCGAGAAGGTGCTTCTGCACGAAGGTCTTGGGGTTCAGATCGCGAAAATCAACGTTCTCGAATTCCGGCCCTAACTCTTTGCTGAGCTGCTGCTGGGCCGATCCAGCCACGGTCCGTAGGTAGCGCAGCAGCCTGGCCGCCTCGCGAGCAAGGTCGGGCAGCCGCTCCGGGCCGAACAGGATGACCGC
>DATHIJ010000290.1:0-3927 GCA_035489975.1 Propionibacteriaceae bacterium
GTGAGCTCCTGCGGGAGGTAGATCAAGGCTTACGTCACGTCTTACACCTGTGATTGGTGGGTGCGACAAACGAGCACAAAGTCATCGTTGTCGAGGACGATTTCGCTTCCCGTAGAGGTGCGACTCAACAAACTCCCCGGCGTACAGCGCCTCTCCAACCATGATCACTGCCGCTTGCCGCAGACCAGCGTCTTCGACCTCATCGGCGATGGTCGCCAGGGTCCCGCGCAACACGAGTTCAGCCGGCTGACTGGCGTTCGCGACCACCGCAACCGGGCAGTCCGGCCCGTACGCGGGTATCAGGTCGGTGCAGATCTGGTGGATCCGCCGAATTGCCAGGTGGATGATCATGGTCGCCCGCGTCTTGGCCAGGTACCCCAGCGATTCCGTATCGGGCATCACGGTTGATGCAGCCTGGGTGCGGGTCAAGATCACCGTCTGCGCCAGCTCGGGCACCGTGAGCTCGCGCCCAATGATGGCAGCAGCGGCGGCGTACGCCGGCACACCAGGCGTCACGTCCCAACTCACGCCTGCCTTGTCGAGCCGCCTGGTTTGCTCGGCCAGCGCCGAGTAGATCGAGGGATCCCCGGAGCAGAGTCGCGCAACATCCTCGCCGCGCTGATGACCCGCAACCAAGTGGCCCGTGATTTGATCAAGATCAAGATTTTGGCTGTCGATCAAGGTCGCCCCGGGTGGGCAGTGCGCCAGAATCTGATCATCGATGTAGGTGCCGGCGTAGATACAAACTTGAGAAGACTCGATCAGCCGGACGGCCCGTAGCGTCAACAGGTCCGCCGCGCCTGGACCCGCCCCGATGAAATGGACAGTCACACGACGTCCTTGATTGAACTCCACTGAACCACCGCTCGGCTCGGCCGCCAGCCGTGATAGCGCCCGATCGGCTCAAGATGCTCCACGGACAGTCGTGAGAGCTCGCCGCCGAAGCGCTTCCAACTGTCGACCAAGATCATCTCAGTCTCATGCGTCACGGCGTGAACGACCAGACGGCCGCCAGGCCTCAATGCCTCCCAGCAGCGTTCGACGGTCTCCGCGGTGGCCCCACCTCCGACAAACACCGCGTGTGGCCGCGGCAACGAAACCAGCGCACCAGGCACTTCGCCATGCAGCACGTCGAGGCCAGGGGTACCGAGCGCCTCGGCGTTCCGTCGGATGCGCTTGACCCGGCCCAGGTCGCGTTCAATCGCGATAGCCCGGCAGCCAGGGTCAGACCGCTGCCACTCGATCGCTATCGACCCGGCGCCGGCGCCGACGTCCCACAGCAGTTCATCCGGTCGCGGCATCAGCCGGGCGAGTGCTGCAGCACGAAGATCACGCTTGGTCAGCTGTCCATCATGATCAAAAACCTCATCAGGCAAACCGGGTGTCAGCGAAGTGGCCGCACCGCTTCCTGCGCATGCCACACAGATCACATTGAGCGACGGCGCTCGACCCATCCAATCGCGGGCTGCCACGTCGGTTCGGGATTCCGTTTCGGTGTCAAGATCGCCCAAGACCGTGATCACGCTATCGCCGTAACCCTCGTCGGTGAGCAACTCGGCAACAGCGGCGGGACTGTCCGCATCGCGCGACAAGATGATCAAGTGGCGGCCCGGGAACGCGTACCGGCGCACCAGATCGAGATCCCCGCCACGTAGCCGCACCAGCGGCGTCGACTCCTCCGGCCAGCCCATCCGAGCGCGAGCGAGCGCCACCGAAGACACCGCGGGGTGGATCCGAACCTCCGCAACACCCAGCATCTCGATCAGCGTGGTGCCAATCCCAGCGAGCAGCGGATCACCGGATGCCAGGGCCACGACCCGTCGCCCGGCAACCTCATCGAGCAGGATCGGCAGGCCCTCCCGCAGGGGACTCGGCCACTGCAGCCGCTGCTGAGCAGGAAACCGCGGGATGAGCTCGAGGTGCCGCGGACCTCCAATCAGCACTTCAGCCTGCTGGATCAAGGTCCGCAACCGCCCGGCGAGATCACTCCATCCTCGCGCGCTCAGGCCGACCACGTCGATCACGCATCAGACTGTAAGCCCCGGGCTCCTCCAAAACTGAGCGGGAGTGCCACCACCTCGCACTCGTGCCGTTCCTGAGGGCTCGGCTAGCGCGAGCGACTTCGGTCCGCGCAGAGCTCCGCGAAGCGGCTGAAGGTGGGTCGCCGTGTGCGGTTCGGCATCTACGTTCCGAACTTCCGGGAGTTCCGAGACGCCGAGCTCGTCCGCGAAGCGGAGACCTCTGGAGTTCACCCCGTAGCGGAGTCGACTTCTACTGTTGTCGGCACAACGCGGCGCAGGCCGTCAGAAACCGGGCAGTGGCGATCAGCCCACTCGACGAGCTCACGGAGAATCTGTGGCTCAACCCCGTCTGCCGTGATCCGGACTCTGACCCGCGAACTCAGCGGGCCCGCCGGCACGTCGTCATCCATCGCGAGGATCCCTCGGTCGTCGGACTCGCTGTCGACGACAACTTCGACTCGCTGCAGGGGTATCCCGAGCTCCGCGGCGCGCATCATGATCAACGTTGCCTCACAGCTTGCCTGGCCGGCGCGGAGCAACCAGCCGGGCGAAGGGCCCGTCGACTCACCTCCGACGCTGGTGGGCATATCGGTGTAGACAGTGGCGCCGTCGGGGCCTTCGACCCGGCAGCGCAGCCCGCCCTCGATCACCGCCGACGCGGCGGTGTCGGTGTAGCGGGCCTCTTCAGGGTGCTCGGCAAGATACTGCCGGGCAGCCTCGATCGACCGGCCGATGTGACTGCCCGCTGTCATATCCCAGGCCCTCCCGGAATGTCGCCCACCCTGGTCACTCCCGGAGCATACCGACGGCGGCCTGCCACGATCAGCCCAGGTGCTGGCCCAGGTGAAGGCGATCCAGCCGTCACTAGACCGTCTCGAACGATGACTACGAGACCCCATACTCCGGAGGCTCGGCGATGGCGACGCGATGATCGGCAACGGCGATGTGGATCCTTGCCGAGTTGTTGTCCGTACGCACCTCTTCGATCTGTGAAAATGCGTCGGCGGTCACGATGATCACATAATCGCCGTGGCGGTCGCGGACATCCCACATCGCCACAACTTCGACCTCGTCGCCCGGCGGCACCGCGGGGGTATAGACCACCCGCAATTCCCGGTCGATGTCAGCACCCCGCACCCAAATGCGAGTGGTGGTCTCGTCTGCGAGGGCGTCACCGCGGTTGCAGATGGTGGCCGTCAGCTCGACCATATGAGGCGGGATTCCTTCGTCAGCGGAGCGCTGCGTTGCGTCGCGGACTTTGATCAACCCCATCTCCAGGTCCGGCATCACGGCCTGCTCACCGCCTATCTCCGACTGTCACATCTTGTCTCGGATCATCAGTGGTCGGGGTTGCGCCCCCTTGCCGGCTACGAGGTCGGTACGTCTTTGATCACAAGTGTTGAAACGGCCTGCCGACGCGGCGTGGCCTCCATTGGCTTGACTCCGGACCCCATGCTGTCGGCTCCGGCCGAGCCACATATCTCGTCGGCAGCTACGGATTGCTATCGCACACTGGAGGTTTGATCATGCGCCGTCTCTTCGTCATCGTGGCGGGATGCCTCGCGTCGGTGGGCGCGGCCGCCGCCGACGACCGTGAGACGGAGGGATCGTCAGCTGCCCTGGTTTTGCATCGCCAGTAAGCCGAGATGCCCCAAAACAGGCGCTCTTGGACTCACGGGTGATGTAGAACCAGGGACAGCGCTACTTGCCGGAACCCTTGACCGCTCGCTGGTAGCGCTTCGCGAGGCGGATGAAGGCTTCGGCGAGGTCCGGTGGGTCCAGAATTTCGAAGTCCACATCAAGTAGCCCTATGTAAAGGGCGAGTTGGTGCGGGGTGTCAGAGCCCACCTCGATGATGCAGTGATCTGGCCCGTCAGCAGACACTGACACCGCCAACGGCAGCAGT
>DATHIJ010000291.1:0-2109 GCA_035489975.1 Propionibacteriaceae bacterium
ACACTGCTTGACCTAGGCCATGCCAAGCTCGCGCGTAAGGGCTGCGACCTGTTGGTTCTCAACGAGGTCGGCCCCAATCTGGTCTTCGGCCAACAACACAGCCAGATCACTCTGCTGACCCCCGAGGGTGCGACTGGACCATTCACCGGGAGCAAAGACACGCTTGCGCATCAAATTTGGGACGAGGCCCTGGCCCAGCGGGCGCGCCGGTAGGTTCTCCTCTCATGACTGGCAGACTTTTCACCTCGGAGTCGGTGACAGAGGGACACCCAGACAAGATCGCTGACCAGATCAGCGACTCGGTGCTCGACGAACTGCTGCGGCAGGATCCGAACAGCCGAGTCGCAGTGGAGTGTCTAGTAACGACGGGGCTCGTTGTGGTCGCCGGCGAGGTCACCACCGAGTCATACGTGGAGATCCCACGCGTCGTCCGTGAGCGGGTCATCAACATCGGCTATGACTCCTCAACCAAAGGCTTCGACGGTGGCTCGTGCGGGGTCACTATCGCCATTGGCCAACAGTCACCCGATATTGCGCAGGGTGTCGACGTGGCGTTTGAAAGCCGCACCGGTGAATCGATCGATGTGCTTGATCTGCAGGGCGCCGGGGACCAGGGCCTGATGTTCGGCTACGCCTGCAGCGAAACGGCGTCATTGATGCCGTTGCCGATCGACCTAGCGCATCGGCTGGCCGAACAGCTTGCTGCGGTGCGCAAGGACGGCACGATGCCGTACCTGCGACCCGACGGCAAAACCCAGGTGACCATCGAGTACGACGGCGATCGCCCGGTGCGCGTGGACACGGTCGTCCTATCGACCCAACATGCCGCCGACATCGACTTGGAGGCGCTGCTGGCGCCCGACGTCCGCAAACATGTCGTGGACCCGATCCTGGAGCGCTATCAGATCGATGTTTCGGACTACCGGCTGCTGGTGAACCCGACCGGACGCTTCGAGATCGGCGGACCGATGGGGGACGCTGGGCTCACCGGACGCAAGATCATCGTCGACAGTTACGGCGGAATGTCGCGCCACGGCGGCGGGGCGTTCTCCGGAAAGGACCCGTCGAAGGTTGACCGATCCGGCGCGTACGCGATGCGGTGGGTGGCGAAGAACGTGGTAGCGGCCGGGCTCGCCGACCGCTGCGAGGTGCAGGTGGCGTACGCGATCGGCAAGGCCCATCCGGTTGGGTTCTACGTGGAGACCTTCGGCACGGAGCGGGTACCAGTCGAGCAGATCCAGCAAGCGGTGCTTGAGGTGTTCGATCTGCGCCCTGCGGCGATCATCCGCGATCTGAATCTGAAACAACCTGTCTATGCTCAGGTGGCTGCCTACGGGCACTTCGGCCGTGAGCTGCCGGGGATGAGCTGGGAGAACGTCGACCGAGCAGGTGCCCTCGCCGCGGCGGTTCGCGGCTGATTGAGCCCGCTTGTTTCTAAGCCGGGAGTGTCGGCGGTCGCTGCTTATCATCTGGTGTGCCCGAAGCCAGCCAGCCTGAACTTCCCGTGGCCAGGGTGGCTGTCGACATTCCGCTGAGTCACCTGGACCGTCCCTTCGACTATGCGGTGACGGCTGAGCAGGATTCGGATGCGGTTCCGGGTGCTCGGGTGCGGACGCGCTTCGCCGGGCGCCTCCGGGACGGGTTCATTCTCGAGCGCGTTGCCACCGCTGATCATGAGGGAGCGTTGACCCCGCTCTCCAAGATCATCTCCAGCGAGCCAGTGCTCGCTGCCGAGATCGCAAAGTTGATCAGGAAGGTTGCCGATCACTACGCCGGGACCTTCGCCGACGTAATGCGCCTGGCTGTGCCGCCGCGTCACGCTGCGACAGAGAAAGCCGAGCGAGGCACGACCCGGCGCTCGTTTCCGGATGATCATCCAGCTGGACCGCTGGTCGACTATCCGACAGGTCCGGGATTCCTGGCGGCACTGCGGGGCGGCGGGCGCCCGCGGGCCGCGTGGCAGGTCACCCCGAGCGCCGCTCCGAGCGGTTACTGGCCCCTCGGCCTTGCCACGGCGGCGCGCGCCTGCGCCGACAGCGAACGCGGCGCAGTGATCATTGTGCCGGACCAGGCTGATCTTGATCGTCTCAGCGAAGCCTGTACGCAGGT
>DATHIJ010000292.1:0-3382 GCA_035489975.1 Propionibacteriaceae bacterium
GATCTCGGCGTTGATCGCAGCGGCCGGATTTTCCTCGATGCGGTCCCAGACATTGAACAGGAAGGTTCCACCACTCTTTAGCACGCGACGCACTTCCCTGAATACGGCTCGCTTGTCCGGTACAAACATCACACCGAAGGCGCAGACTACTGCGCTGAACTCGCTCGCATCGAATGGCAAGCTGGCTGCGTCCGCCTCGCGCCATTCGATGCCCTTGCAATCGATCAGCTTGTTGCGCGCGTAGTCCAGCATTGCCGGACTGATGTCGCTGGCGACCAACCGGCGCGCAGAATCGATGCGCTCCCGCAAACGGCGGGTCACGAGACCGGTTCCGCAGGCAATCTCCAGGACGTCGCCTCCCAAACGGCCCGGTAAGCGTTGCGCAAGATCAGCACCGAACGCGTCGAACCATGCGGGTCCCAGACAGCTATCGTAATACTCGGGAATCGTACCGCCATAGTTTGCACGTGTATCGACCATACGCCCCCTGTCCGTCACACCCATCCGTCATGCATGAAGGCGATACAAGCGGAAGAACAGATTGTCGATCGCAAGAATCTCCATCCTCCGAAAGCCCGCCTCTTCCGCGTAGTGTCGTAGGGTGCCCGGGCGCATGACCGCGCCCGTCTCCGCGGATGGCGCGTCGGCCTTACCGACCGGCAGGCAGTGCAGGATGCTCCACCCGTACATCATCCATTCGACATCGTTACCCGCGGCGGTAAAGGCTTCACCGACGCGCTCATCCACCACGAGGACGGCACCGCGGTCACCCGCGAGGTGGCGCATCGCCTTGAGAGCCGTGACCGGTTGGGACATGTCGTGCAGGCACTCGAACGCCGTCACCAGGTCGTAGAGCCCGGCAAGCTCTGGGCGGCCGGCGTCCCGCACCTGAAACTTGACCCGAGCAGCGAGACCCGCAGCCTTGGCATTCCGCCGGGCAAGATCCACCGACGCCTCGTCCAGATCGAAGCCGTCCACGAGCACTCTCGGATAGCTCCGGGCGATGCCAATGCTCGACCATCCCGCCCCACACCCGAGATCGGCGACCCGAGCAGGCGGGTCGGCCATCAGACGCGCATGCACGTCGGGCATCGCGGGCAGCCATTCGCTGCCCAGCTGGTTGAGAAACGTTGCGCGATTGATGCCCGCCTGCCCCTCGCGCAGATCGGCGCCGTAGTCGGCATACGGCACGCCTCCGCCCGTGCGATACGCCTCCAGAACGGAAGCAAGGGGATGAACGGCTCCGGCCACGAGCCGCGGCAATGGCGCCAGATAGTTCACGCTGTCCTGGTCTACGAGAACTTCCACGTAAGCAGCGGGCAGGCCGAAGCGGCGCTTTCGTGCCTCCGCCTTCTCATCGTCGACCTCGAGGATTCCCGCCACCGTCTGCTGTTCAAGCCACTCGCGGGCGTACCGTTCCGACGTGCCGGTTCGTGAGGCGAGCTCCCCAGAAGCCAGAGGACCGCCGGCAGCGAGCGCCTCGTAGTACCCGAGCCGGACGCCAATGTATATGCTGAAGAGCTCAAACGTGCCACGTGTCGCCTGGAGCAGTCGTTCGAGGAAGGCATCGCGCTTTTGCGCGATGGCGTCGTCAGAGGGGCCATTTGGTGTCGGCATGTCGTGTACCTCCTGACGACGAGAGCGAACTATTGCAGTGTGCGGTTGAAGAACTTGAGAGCGTCCGCGCTGACCCTTCTGTGCACTTCCTCCCTGTCGATCTCGTCAGGGTCAGTGCAGAGCGAGCGCGCAACGACTTTACCCAAGAGGTTGCATCTGGCGAGGAACGTGTAGTGCATGACGTTGGGGATAATTTCGAGTTCGGCGTTCGGAATGGCAGATGCTATCGGCCTCGCGTTGACGTCTGGATCCGCCTGGTCATCTTTCGAGCCGACGACGATGCGCACCGGAACCTTGACTTCAGCCAGACTGGCCTTGGTCATGACCGGCCCGAGCACCGGGGCAATGGCGAATGCTGCCCTGATTCGTGCATCGCGGAATGACTCGTGCGAGTGGCTAACCGCCTTCTTGACACGATCATCGTGATCGAGAAGTCGCTGGACGTCTGCCATAGAGAAGGAAGCTTCCGGGGGCAAGGTGCAGTGTGGCTCTACTGGGTGGCTGGCACAAAAGCTCTTCCACTGCTGATACGCAAGCCTGGCGCCTACCGTTGCCAACGCGGTATACCCACCCAGAGAGAACCCGGCGACTCCGATCCGAGATGGGTCTATGTGAGCACCAAACTGTGGGTCGGCCAACAACTTGTCGATGAGGACCGAAATATCCCTCGCCCGTTCCCACCACAGCATAAACCCTTGAAGCTGGTATGAAGGTTCGGCCGCAGTGTTGCCGTGGTGATTTACCGCAGCAACGATATAGCCATTTGATGCGAGCGTCTCGGCAAGCCAGGCCATCCCTGCCGCTCCACCGCCGGTTCCGTGCGATAGGACGATCAACGGACGCTTGGTGGTGGCAGCGAACAGCGGCGCCTTTTGTGCGTTCCACCCGGCGTTGAAGATGCCGACTCGCCATTCAGATTCACGGCTTCCCAGCGCTGCGGGATACCAGACCACCGTGGCCAATGGACGGTCCTGAGGCCCGGTCCAACTGCGGCGCGCAGCGTCTTCATACGCGGCAAAGGAGAGGCCAACCGGGTTCACTCTCTTAGGTGGCTCGGCGCACGCGAGCGTGGAAACGGATAGTGCAACAACAACGATGACTCTGATAGCTGTCCCTCTGACTAGAATTAGACGGCCCCCCGGTTGGCTCTCCATGCCAAGACGGCCGTGAGCGCTCCTGTAATCATGGGGACCAGGGCTCCTAGGAGCGGCGACGGCTCGGGCAGATTCAGCGGTGGAGCCTCAGTTGCCCGAGCGAACTTCCCGAGAGTCACACCGACCTCTACTGCTACCCCTCCAAGAGACCATACCGCCATTACCAAACCAGCAAGGGCCAGGACGCGGGCGGCCGGCAACTGTTTGACGCTGACCAGAGCGAGACTTGCCAACAGCAGCGCGTTGACACAATAGGAGATGAGAGTAACGGGTCTCTGGGACCCACCCCAGTAGTGCTCAAAGAAGTTCCCAGCAAATCCGTAGAGGTTCCACAACAGCGTCGCCGCCGCGAACACGATCGCCAATCTCAACTCTCGGTTCACGCTTCAACCCTCCAATGCCGCCTAACGCGCCGTATCCGCCGCGGCGCACAGCGCCGCGGCTGCATGCCCACAGCAGCCAGAGGGTTACCAGGCTCGTGGCATCGAGGATCAGCAAGAAGAGTGCATCATGGACGCGTGCATGCGGGTGCCAGGCGGGATTGAACAGGTGCGTGGTATTCCAGTCAACGGCTGTCGACACAACCGCTCCGGTCACCAGCACGAAGCTCA
>DATHIJ010000293.1:0-3742 GCA_035489975.1 Propionibacteriaceae bacterium
ACGAACTCTTCCCGACCGCGTCGAACACGACGTCATACGTCTGCACATCCTGCGTGAAGTCCTCCACGGTGTGGTCGATTACCCGCTCGGCACCCAGGCGGCGCACGAGCTCGAGATTCGTGGTATCGCAGACCGCAGTCACGTGCACCCCGCGGCTCGCCAACAGCTGGACGGCCGCAGAGCCGATGGCCCCGGTCGCGCCGTTGACGAGTACCCGCTGCCCGGCGCGGATCTTGGCCTTCTCGATGCCCGCGAGTGCGTAATGGGAACCTTCGGTGGCCGGGGCAGTCTCCGCATATGTGAGGTTCGCCGGAATCTGGGCCAACGAAGCCCCTTCGCGAATGGTCAAGTACTGCGCGTGGGCGCCGCAGGCGGTGTCGTCGTACCCGAAGACCCGGTCACCGACAGCGAAGGACATCACCCCCGGGCCGAGGGCCTCGACCTGTCCGGCGAACTCGTTGCCGAGGATTCTCACTCGTGGCCGTGCGAGCCCGGTGAAGGCCCGGACAGAGAATGGCTTGGCCGCCCGGAAGCCGCAGTCTGTACGGTTAACCGTCGTCGCGTGGACCTTGACCAGCACCTCGTTGTCTTTGGGTGTCGGCGTGGGCACGTCAACCACGCGCACTACTTCGGGCGGGCCGTACTCAGTGTTCACCGCAGCCTTCATACGTGCACCGTAGCCGCCGGCCAGATGCGGGGAGCACATGCGATCCAACGGTCCGAAAAACTGGCGAGCTAAGGCACGTCGATCAATACCTTCCCGACTGCACCAGCCTGCACGGCCTGGTGCGCATCTGCTGTGTTTGCTAGTGAGAACCGATGCAGCGGCAGGCCAGCGCCTTCGCCGACGGGCAGTGCGCCATCCGCTAGAGCGAGCGTGATGTCTTCGACGGCCGCCCTCAGGGCCGCGTGGCCGACGGTGTAGAGCAGAACGAATTGGTACCGCGTGTTCTTGATCATGTTCTGTCTGACGGGCAGCGTGAACTCGCCACCGCCGTCGTTGGCGTAGATGGCGATCGAGGCGCGTGGCTTGACGACATCGATGTTGAGTTGCGAGTTGGCCGCGGCCGCGACTTCGACCACGAGGTCGACACCGTCAGGGGCGACTTTCGCGATTGCGGTTGCCGCGTCCTCCTTGCGGTAGTCGATGACATGGTGGGCGCCGGCTGCCGTCGCGAGCGCCCCTTTGGCCGGGCCGGAGACAGTTGTGATCACGGTGGCGCCAGACCAAACCGCAAGCTGAATGGCGGCATGGCCCACCGCGCCCGCGCCACCAGCGACCAGGACAGCCTTGCCGGCGAGTGCACCGGGATGCATCCGCTCGGGCCCGTCCTCTGACACAGTCAGGGCGCGATGAGCGGTCATGGCCGGTACGCCGAGGCTGGCACCGATGTCGAAGCTGGTGCCTGCGGGAAGCCGTACGACCTGGTCCGCAGGCAGGTTCGTGTATTCCTGGGCAGTGCCGGTGGGCCGCTGGTGGCCGGCGAGATATAACCAGACGCGATCCCCCGGGGCGAAGCCAACGACCCCCTCCCCGAGTGCGTCGACTACACCTGCGCCGTCCTGGTTCGGAGTGACCTCCGGGAACGGCGTCGCTGCACCGCCACCGGAGCCAAGGCGCGACTTCCAGTCGGTGGGATTGACGCCGGAGACGACGACGTGGACACGGACTTCGCCTGGCCCTGGTTCGGTCACATCGCGATCGACGAGCCTGAGGACTGATGCATCACCGGTATGTGAGTAGACGACAGACTTCATGCCCGCGACAACCCCGCCGTCGTTCGGATCATTCCGGGCAAGTCGATGTGGTGAAGGGACCGCTGGACAGCGACGACAAGACGTGACATGAGAGACGGTGACTCACAGCAGGTTGACCAGGCCGACGAAGGTGGCAGTTCCAAGGGTGACGCTGAGCAGCGTGCGGCGGCCGCAGAGCAGGTGGACGGCGATCGTCACGGCGAGCGCGAGAGCGGCGTAAACCGCCGTTCCTGGAAGGCCGACGACGCTCCCGCGGAACGCGGTCACTGCGAGGATGCCCAGAACGCCAGCGGGCAGCCATCGGGAGAGGTCTGCGACCAGGGTCGACTCCTGCAGCGTGCCGAGGACCGCAAAAGGAACGGCGCGTAGCGCGAACGTGATGCCAAAGGTGATCGCCAGGACGGCCAGCAGGTAAGTGGTTTCAGGCATGGGCTTTCCTTGCGGTGCGGCGGCGGTCGAGGGCGTAGCGGGCGAGCAGCAACCCGACGAAGATCAGCATGGCGACGAACAGTGCGACTTCGGCCGCGATGACCAGGGAAATCCCGATGCTGGCGCCAGCCAGCAGGACGGACGGGATCTGGCGGCGAGACCTGAACGCGTCCAGGGTGAGCACAGTGAACAGGGCGCAGAGTGCGAACTCGAGACCTCTGATCGGGCCCGGCAGGAGACCAGCGATGAGAACGCCGACTAGTCCGCCGCCGACCCAGTAGATCAAGGTTGCCCAGCCCTGAACGGTTGGCGGGATAGCGCCCGAGCCGTGGCATGGGAGAAACCCGCCCCGCGGTCGGGGGGTCTGCCAGCTAGGGCTTGAGGCCTTGCTGGGCGATCGTGAGATTGGGTCAACGACGGCCCGAGAACCGGAGGTCTCAGATGTCTATCGTGCGTCGACATCCTGTCGTCACATTCTTTATCCTCGCCTGCGTCCTCAGCTGGACCGCCCTTTTCTGGCAGAGCTTTTTCGCCCCAGGCGTCCTGGTCGCGGCGCTGATCGTGGTGTTCCTGACCGAAGGCGTCGCCGGACTCAAGGCGATGGGATCGCGGCTGATCCGCTGGCGCGTCAGCTGGATCTGGTACGCGCTCGCGCTCGCCGTGCCGCTCGGGGTCACGTTCACCTCAATAGGCCTGAACACCGTTTTTGGCGCACCCGTCCCGGACATCACCGAGTTCAATGTCTGGTACGGCCTGCCTTTGGCGATTGCCATCAACATGGTCTACCCCCTCAACGCGCAACTCCCTGAGGAGGCGAGCTTCCGGGCGTGGGCTCAGCCCAAGCTGCAGACCACCCGGACACCACTGGCCGCCACCGCGTGGATGGCCATCGGGGTCACCATCTGGCATATCCCGTTCTTCGTGATGCCCCAGTTCAACTCCAGCCCGATCGAGGCCACAGCCACCGTTGCCGTTACTTTCTGGTACGCCTGGCTGTTCAACCACGCCTCGGGCAGCGCGTTGCTGACGCTGATCGCGCACGCGGCCAATGGCACCATCGAGACGACGACCCTGTGGCAGCCCGGTGCCGACACCACCCGGATGACCTTGCTCTACTGCCTGGTCTGGTGCTTGGTCGCCGTCGGCCTGCTGGTCTTCAACCGTCGGTTCTGGACCAAACCGCCAGCACCTGTCGACGACCGCGATCGAGTTGGTGAACAGGTTGGCTCAGCAGTGTGAGATGCACATGACGTCGGCTCAATAGTCGCCAGATCACACAGACTTGTCAGCGTCTCAGCCGGCTGTAGCCTGCCTCGACGCTGACAAGTTTGTGGTCCGTTCTGGCCCTCAGGTAGTCACTTGGCGGCCGAGGTTTCGATGAGCGGAAAGCCTTTGACGATCTGCCGCAGGTGCATCACCTGCCTGGGAATGAACTCAGCAATCGTGAACCCGACCACATCGGCGGCCTGGTCGATGTCGGTGACGATGCGTCGTACCTGACCACTTGTCAGGCCGTTGGGCTCGGCGCCGAGGCCCAGCACGATCTCGTTGCTGT
>DATHIJ010000294.1:0-2675 GCA_035489975.1 Propionibacteriaceae bacterium
GCGTTGATCTTGACGACCTTGCTGGTGCTCATGATCTGGGTCTACTTGCTGCTGGTGGCCCGCCGGATGGAGCCGAGGCCTGAGGACAGGAAGACTGGCGAGATTGCCGAGGGTGCAGGAGAGCTTGGCTTCTTTCCGCCGCAGAGTAAGTGGCCGCTATTTCTCTCTCTCACTTTCGTGCCCGTCGTGCTGGCCCCCATCTACGGGTGGTGGCTCATGATCATTGGTTTCGGGGTCGGCTTCGTGACGTTGACCGGCTTGCTTTACGAGTACTACCGCGGAGATCACGCGCACTGAGCTGGCTCGCTTTGGGGTCGTTCGGTAGGGCTGACCGCGCCCACGCCAGAGGATGTGGGTTGGGTCTTGCGATTGTCTGCCGGTTTGCGGCGCTACTGATTCAAGCGTTCTTAGCCTCTGGCGTGGGCGCGGTCAGCCCTACCGAACAAAAGGGCGGCCGCCTCTAGTAACGCGCGGCTGAGATGCGCCCTGAGCCTGTCGAAGGGCGCGGCCGTTTTGTGCCGTGCACAATGGACCCCATGTGTCGGAACATTAGACCGCTGCACAACTTTGAGCCGCATGCGACCAAGGCTGAGGTACATGATGCGGCTTTGCAATATGTGCGCAAGATAGCGGGGACGTCTAAACCGTCGAAGGCCAATGAGGCAGCGTTCAACCGGGCGGTCAATGAGATCGCTCATGCCACGCAACATTTATTGGAGGATCTTGTCACGACGGCACCGCCTAAGAACCGTGAGGAGGAGGCGGCCAAGGCTCGGGCGCGCTCGGCCAATCGCTTCGTGACGGCATAACACTGCCTGTCAATCAAGCTCCAGATGCCCGATGAATAGGGTTGCAGGGTGACCGCTCAGGTGCTGCGCTATGCAGCGTTCACCGTTGATGGTCAGGGCGGCAATCCCGCCGGTCTCGTGTTGGATGCCACAGGCCTCGATGCCACGCGGATGCAAGCCATAGCCGCCGATGTCGGCTATTCCGAGACAGCTTTCCTGGTGCCGAGGCCGGTCGAGTCCAACGTGTATGACGTGCGCTACTTCTCGCCCAAGGGCGAAGTGCCGTTCTGTGGGCACGCGACCATTGCTGCCGCGGTTGCTCTCGCCGAGCGCTCATCGTCAGCCGAGCTCATCTTCCACACACCAGCAGGCTTCGTCAGCATCACGACTCTGCAGAACGACGGCGGTGAGATCGTCGCAGAGCTAACGAGTGTCGCGCCCCGGGTGTCCGAGCCGGACCCCGATCTGGTACGAGGAGTGCTACGCGCACTGCGCTGGTCTGCTGAGGGTCTCGATCCGGACTATCCGGTCCGACTGGCAAATGCGGGTTCCGAGCATCTCGTGCTGGTGACCAAGACCAGAAAGCGGTTGGCCGATCTCGACTACGACTTCCACGCTCTCGCGAAGCTGATGCGTGACCACGGCTTGGTCACCGTGCAACTGGTGTGGCCAGAGTCAAAGAAGCGCTATCACTCTCGCAATCCATTCGCTGGGAGCGGCGTGGTCGAAGATCCCGCCACCGGAGCCAGTGCGGCGGCACTCGGTGGGTACTTGCGAGAGCTCGGCATGATCGGCAGGACTGCAAGTTTCACGATCACTCAGGGCGTCGACATGGGCAGGCCAAGCGAAATCAATGTGAGCGTCATCGAGGGCGAACCTGGCGTACGGGTGAGTGGCAGCGCCCACCGCATCGACGGCTAAGTCACCGGCGCCAGCCAGGTCATCTCGACCAAGATCACTCAGAGACAGTACGAATCTCATGCGGCCGGCTCAGCCCATACTCGGTCGTCAGATCTCTGCCGCGATTTCCTGGGTTGAGAGTCACCGGACTAGGCTGCTTGTTGATCTTGATCTGGCAGTTTGATGCGGAAAAGGGCCTGGACACATTCGTGGAGATGGAACGGCTCGCCGGCCCAACGCTGCCGGCAGAATCGTAGTGGCTGGCGGGTCTTGCATGCTGGTGATCTTGGCAAGGCTGGCCCTTTGCTTGCCCAGTTGGAAGCGCAGCAGGTTCGGCAGCGTGTCTCCGGAATACCAGGACATGTGCGGACTGCCGTCGGTGCATCACAAACTGCCTTCGCCGTTCTGGCCGACGTTCCTGCGGGAACGTTTCTTCGGCCAAGTTGTCGGCCGACAGGGTGCGCGTCCGATCGAGCGCGGCCATGCGGTGACCAGTCACGAGAGACGATCGGCCAGCAACGCCCTGACCTCGACGCTGCAATGCCGCGGTTGCACGCACGACCGGCCTACCAGTTGATCTGGAGTGGACGCCCTTCCTCGTAACCGGAGTTGGACTGTACGCCGACTACAGCCAGCTCATGGAACTCCTCGAGATTGGAGGCGCCGGCGTAAGAGCAGCTGCTGCGCAGTCCGGTCACGATGGAATCAATGAGATCCTCGACACTCGGCCGCTCCGGATCCAGATACATGCGGCCGGTCGAGATGCCCTCCTCGAACAACGCGGCACGCGCCCGATCGAAGCCTGAGGAGTTCTTGGTCCGCATCTTCACTGCTCGCGCCGAGGCCATCCCGTAGGACTCCTTGTACATCCGTCCCTCGACGTCTGTCATCAGATTGCCTGTGCTCTCATACGTTCCCGCGAACCATGAGCCGATCATCACGTTGCCAGCCCCAGCAGCCAGCGCAAGCGCAACGTCACGGGGGTGG
>DATHIJ010000295.1:0-2553 GCA_035489975.1 Propionibacteriaceae bacterium
CCGCCCAAATTAGCAAGGGGGCGAACGTCCTTGCACCCCTGCGAGTGCCTGGTTTCGGCTGACACCTCGACCTGACGCAACCGGTCAGTTCCAACCCATGCCTGGCACATTTTGAGGTTGCGAGTGACCAGTTTCGCCCACCACTCCTCGACATGAGGCAACCGGTCACTTCCAACCTGTGCCTGGGGCACGTTTTGAGGTTCCGAGTGACCGGTTTCGCTGGGAGTCGGACAGGTTTGTTGCTTCGTCGCTGACCTGCAGTGATGGGAAACAGCGCAACTCAGGCGCCGTTGTCGATTCTGCCGAGGCTGCTGTGCAAACCTGGCTCCATGACCGCCGGGGTTGCTACCAAGATCTTGTCGTGGACGCTGATTGTCCCCGTGCTGGCCGCGGTGCTGCTCGGGCTCACCTGGGGGCGGAGTATCGGCGTCGTCGTCCAAGTTCTCGTGGCATTCGCATTGGCGGGTGCCGTTCTGGCCGCTGTGAATCATGCAGAGGTTGTTGCCCATCGGGTCGGTGAGCCATTCGGGTCGCTGGTGTTGGCGGTCGCTGTGACGATCATCGAAGTCGGCCTCATTGTGACGCTGATGATCTCGGGCGGCCCGGGAACTGCCTCGTTGGCCCGCGACACGGTATTCGCAGCGGTGATGATCACCTGCAACGGGATTGTCGGAATTGCTCTCCTCATCGGGGCAGCGCGCTTCCACGTCACGATGTTCAACGCAGAAGGAACGGGCGCTGCGCTGGCCACAGTGACAACATTGGCCAGCTTGAGTTTGGTATTGCCGACTTTCACGACCAGCCGTCCCGGTCCAGAATTCACTCCGGTGCAGCTTGCTTTTGCGGCTACCGCCTCGCTCACCCTGTATGTGATGTTCGTCCTTACCCAAACAGGTCGGCATCGAGACTTCTTCCTTCCCTTGACGTCCGCCGGGGAGGTCGTAACGGCCGAAGATCACGCCGATCCACCCAGCGATAGAACGGCGCTCGCCAGCCTGGGCCTGCTGGTTCTGGCCCTCGTCGCCGTAGTCGGCCTGGCCAAGGTCGAGACGCCCGCAATCCAAGCGGGCGTGGCCGCGGTCGGATTCCCTCCCTCATTCGTTGGCGTCGTGATTGCGTTGCTCGTGCTGTTGCCCGAGACACTGGCCGCGGCCCGCGCCGCTCGTCGTGACCGAATCCAGACCAGTCTCAACCTCGCATTCGGCTCTGCCATAGCCAGCATCGGACTCACCATCCCAGCGATCGCTATCGCCTCGATCTGGCTTGAGGGCCCGTTGGTACTGGGACTCGATGCGACCCAAATGTTGTTGCTCGCGGTGACCGTTGTCGTTGCGATTCTCACAATCGTTCCGGGACGGGCAACGCGCCTGGAGGCCGCAGTTCACCTGGTCCTCCTGGCGGCCTTTCTGTTCCTGGCGGTGGTCCCCTAATCCCGAACCTGGCGCTAGCCCTCTCAGGACGGCTCGCTTGGGTCAGATGCGGACCCGACACACTCGCCAGCCGTCTGAGGACGGCAGACGGCGCTGAGGGAGCGACCGACTAGCCGATCTTCTCCAAGATCATTTCACGGACTCGGGTGGCGTCAGCCTGCCCGCGCATCTGTTTCATCACCGATCCGATCAGCGCGCCCGCTGCCTGCACTTTGCCGCTTTTGATCTTGTCAACGATGTCTGGGTTTGCGTTGATCGCCTGGTCGACGGCCGCCGCCAGCGCACCCTCGTCAGAAACGATTGCCAGTTGCCGGGCGTTGACAACCTCCGATGGGGAGCCTTCGCCAGCAATGACGCCTTCGAACACCTGACGCGCCAGTTTGTCGTTGATGGTTCCGTTTTCCACCAGGGCTTGGATCTCGGCCACCTGTTGCGGGCTGATCTTCACCTCTTCAAGATCAACTCCAGCCTCGTTCGCGCGTCGCGCAACCTCAGTCAGCCACCACTTCCTGGCCGACTGCGGCGAAGCGCCCGCCGCGACCGTTGCCTCGATTGCGTTGACCGCACCGGCGCTCACCACGTCTCGCATCTCCAGCTCGGAGAACCCCCACTCCGCCGTGACCCGCCGGAGCCTGGCCGCTGGGGGCTCGGGCAACGTGCCGCGCAGCTCTTCGACCCATTCGCGACTCGGAGCCACCGGGACCAAGTCCGGTTCTGGGAAGTACCGGTAATCTTCCGAAGTCTCCTTGCTCCGGCCCGGCGTGGTGACACCGGAGTCCTCGTGCCAGTGCCGCGTCTCCTGCGTGATCCTGCCGCCACCAGCCAGAACGGCAGCCTGCCGGGTGATCTCGTACCGTACGGCCCGCTCGACGCTACGCAGCGAATTCACATTCTTTGTCTCGGTGCGGGTGCCGAGAGCTAAGGTGCGAACCGGGCGCAGCGATACGTTGGCATCGCAACGCAGCGAACCCTGCTCCATTCGGACATCGGAGACATCGAGCGCCCGCAGCAGGTCACGGAGCATCGTCACGTACGCCCGCGCCACTTCTGGCGCCTGTGCGCCGGTCCCCTCGATGGGCTTCGTCACGATCTCGATCAGCGGTACCCCGGACCGGTTGTAGTC
>DATHIJ010000296.1:0-8537 GCA_035489975.1 Propionibacteriaceae bacterium
CCTGGGCAACATCCCTTTCATCAAGAACAACATCGAGGCTGTGGTGATCTTGATCGTGATCGCCTCACTGGTTCCGATGGGCGTCGAGTATCTGTTGCACCGGCGGCGCCGCAAGCATGAATCCGCGACGGTCTGATCTTGATTGATGACGATCACCACAGACGTTGTTAAACGGCCGGCTTGGTGATCTCCAGCAGCGCTTCAAGATCGTCTCCACTCGGCACCCAGAGTCCTGCGGCGACGTTCTGCTTCACCTGCTCTTCCGAGGTGGCGCCCGCGATGACCGAGCCGACGGTCGGCATTGCCGCCAAGGCCCCAATCGCGACCTGAAGCATGGAGAGATCACGCTCAGCCGCGTACGCCTCGATGGCCTCGATCAGATCGAAGTTCGCCCTGTCGAGCCGACCACGGTTGCGGGCCAGCCGGCTGCCAGCAGGAGGGGGCTCGCCGCGGTGGTACTTGCCGGTCAGCAGTCCAGAGCCGAGCGGAAAGTACGGCAGCAAGCTCTGGCCCGTGTGCTCCAGGGCGGGCACCAGCTCGGTCTCCACTGAACGGCTCAGCCAGGAGTACTCGTTCTGTGCCGATACGAACGCCTCGAAGCCGCTGGTCCGAGACGTCCAATCAGCGTCAATGACCTCCCACCCCGCAAGGTTGGACGAGCCGAGATAGCGCACCTTGCCCTCAGCCACTATCTCGGTCAACGCAGCCAGCGTTTCCTCGATCGGCGTGTTGGGGTCCGGCTCATGCAATTGGTAGAGGTCAATCCAGTCCGTTCCCAGGCGACGCAAACTGTTCTCCACGGCAATCCTGATGTACCGGCGTGAGCCGCGGGCTCCCCAGTCCGGACCGTTCGCGCCACGCATGTCGGAGCCGAACTTGGTTGCGATGATCACCTCACCGCGGCGTGAGCCGAGCGCCTCGCCGAGCAAGATCTCTGAGCCGCCCGCATTCCCGTAGACGTCGGCCGTGTCGAACAGTGTGATCCCGGCATCGATCGCAGCATTCACCACGGCTGGCACATCCTCATCGGCCATTCGGGCGCCGAAGTTGTTGCAGCCGAGTCCCACGGTGGAGACGGTCAGGCCAGATGGTCCGAGCTGCTGGTAGGTCATTTCTATGGGCATGTCCCCCGACCCCTGGATCACTACCGCTGGTTGGGCGTCTGTGGTCCTGTCTCCGGCGGCACGTAACCGCCTGGCTGTGGTGCCGGCGCACCACCCTGCTGCGGTGGCTGATTGCTCTGAGGTGGCTGCTGGTACTCCTGCGGGTTGGGCAGCGAGTCGCTCTGCCGATCGAACTGCACTGGCGGAGCCGCCTGCTGTGGAGGGAGCTGACGCTGTTCCGCCTCGCCGCGGTAGGCGATCTCGCCGAAATTCACATCCGGTGCCTGGCGTACGGCTGGTTCGTCGACCTGGAAGTACGTTGCCTTCTCGAACTTGAACATGTTGGCGATAACGCTGCTTGGCACCGACTCGACCTTGGTGTTGTAAACCCGCACGTTGGCGTTGTAAAAGCGGCGGCCAGCAGCGATCCGGTCCTCTGTTTCGGCTAGCTGCCGTTGCAGTTCCAGAAAGTTCTGGTTGCTCTTGAGATCGGGATAGGCCTCCACGCTGACGATCAAGTTCCGTACCGCGCCGGACAGCGCGGCCTCAACGTCGGCGCGCTGCTGGCTCGGCAATGCGCCTTCCGACTGCGAAAGCTGTTGGGCCTGGCTGCGGAGTCTGGTGACGTCCTCCAAGGTGTTGCGCTCGTGGGCGGCGTACGCCCGAACGGTCTCGACCAGGTTAGGGAGCAGCTCGTAGCGGCGATTGAGCTCAACATCGATCTGTCGCCAAGACTCCTGAATCAGGTTGCGCGACTTCACGAAGCCGTTGTACGAGCTCACGCCGATGAGCGCAAGAATGACGACGATCACCAAGATGATGATGATCACGGTGATGGCGGTACCCATCAGATCTCCTTAGCTTGCACGCATGCTCCCTGAGCTTTGTCGAAGGGCAGCATTGAGTTTCGACAACTCAGTCCATTCACCCTAGCTGGTGATCGCAGTGCGGCTCCGAGAGGACCCTTACTGCAAGCCGAGGTCGCTTGCCGAGATCGCCCAGCGGTACTCGAGCCCGGCCGCCTCGACTGCCTGCTGTGCGCCGGTGTTGCGGTCTACGATCACGGCGACCCCGATGAGCTGAGCACCCGCCTCGCGCAGAACCTCAACCGCAGTCAAGACAGAGCCACCGGTCGTACTCGTGTCCTCAACGGCAAGCACCCGACGACCTGCCACCGGCGACCCCTCGATGCGTTGCTGCAGGCCGTGGGTCTTCCCCTGCTTGCGGACCACGAACGCGTCGAGCCGCTCACCAGCAGCGGCCGCGGCGTGCATCATGGCTGCGGCTACTGGGTCGGCCCCCAGCGTCAGGCCGCCGACCGCCTCGAACTCCCAGTCGGTAACCAGGGCGCGCATCACGCGGCCAATGATCGGCGCCACCGCCCCATCCAGCGTGACCCGCCGCATGTCGACGTAATAGTCGGCAGTGCGCCCCGAAGCCAAGACGACCCTCCCGCGGACGATCGCCAGAGCCTTGATCTGAGCGATCAGCTCGGCAGTGTCCTCGGCGACGGTCGGCGTGCTCACCACCGCACCCTAACCGGTGCTCGCCCGAGGCCCTCAGAATCTGACGCCAGTTCGCCCGACACGCTGCAAAACCTCGTGCGCGGGAAACGAGCGTCGGTTTTTGAGGGAATCAACCGGCGAATGGGTTCGGGGTCAATGTGTACTTGGTGGACAAGTACTCGTGGATCCCTTCAAAGCCGCCCTCGCGCCCAATCCCGGACTGTTTCACGCCACCAAAGGGGGCCGCAGCGTTGGACACGACGCCGACATTGAGGCCCAGCATGCCTGTTTGCAACGACTCGATGAGCCGTTGGCCGCGCGCCAGGTCTTTGGTGTATGCGTAGCCCACGAGGCCGTACTCGGTGTCATTGGCGATTCGCACTGCCTCGTCCTCGTCGCCAAATGTCACGATGCTGAGCACCGGTCCGAAGATCTCTTCGCGCAGGATTTCGCTGCCGGGGCGAACGCCGGTGACTACGGTCGGCTCGTAGAACGTGCCCGGCCCAGCTATCGGGTGCCCGCCGGTCAATACTTTGGCGCCTCGATAGGTCGCGTCCCGAACAAGCGCATCGGCCTTTTCGACACCGTCAGCGTTGATCAGCGGGCCGATCTGGACGCCCTCCTCAGTCCCGCGGCCGACCTTGAACGCCTGCACGCGCTCGGTAACCCGCGCAGCAAACTCATCGGCGATCGCTTCGTGCACGATGAACCGGTTGGCCGCCGTGCAAGCTTGGCCGATGTTGCGGAACTTAGCGATCATCGCCCCTTCAACGGCCGCAGCAAGATCGGCATCGTCGAAGATCAGGAAAGGCGCGTTGCCGCCCAACTCCATAGAGGTACGCAGGATGTTGGCGGCGGCCTGCTCAAGCAGTTTGCGACCTACTTCGGTCGATCCGGTGAAGCTGAGCTTGCGGAGCCGCGGATCGGCGATGATCGGCCCGGACACCTTGCCCGAAGTATGGGTGGTGATCACATTGACGACACCCTCCGGCAGGCCGACCTCGGCAAGCAGCTTGACGAAATACAGGGTGGTCAACGGTGTGAGTTCCGGAGGTTTGATCACCACGGTGCAGCCGGCGGCAAGCGCCGGCGCGATCTTACGAGTCGCCATGGCCAGTGGGAAGTTCCATGGAGTGATCAAGAAAGATGGTCCAACAGGATGTTGCGAGACGATCATCCGCCCGGTGCCCTCGGGGTTGCTTCCATAACGACCGAAGATCCTGACGGCCTCCTCGGAGAACCAGCGAAGGAACTCACTGCCGTAGGTCACCTCAGCCTTCGATTCGGCCAATGGCTTGCCCATTTCGAGGGTCATCAGCAGGCCGACGTCGTCCTTGTGCTCCTGAACCAGGTCGAAGGCCCGCCGCAGGATCTCGGCGCGCTCCCGAGGCGGCGTCTTGGCCCAGGCCTCTGACGCGTTGACAGCCGCGTCCAACGCGGCGGCACCGTCTTCGGCGGCCGCGTCGGCGATGGTCTTGATCACCTCGCCGGTTGCAGGATCATGCACATCCAATGTGCTCCCCGAGATGGCCGGAGCCCATTCACCCCCGATGAACAGCCCATCCGGTACCGACTCCAGAAGCTTCGTTTCGGTCGCGTTCGACATCGATGCCCTCCCTGGCTCAGCCCTCGCCGTCGTCCACTTGAGCCTAACTCTGAGGTCTCAGCGGCCAGCTTCGGCTTCCTCGCGATGCACTCACAGCGGTGTGGGAGAACTAGTGATCCTCGGTCGCTAGGGTCTTCGTATGGCCTCTGCCTGGAAAGCGGAACGAATCCGCTCGGCCTCAACCACGATCTTCGCCGAGATGTCTGCCCTGGCTCTTGCGACAAAGTCGGTCAACTTGGGACAGGGCTTCCCCGATACTGACGGTCCAGCCTTCATGCTCGAGGAGGCGCGTGCGGCGATCGCAAGCGGCATGAACCAGTACCCGCCCGGCCGCGGGATCCTGCCGCTAAGGCAAGCCATCGCGGCACACAGCAGCCGGAATTATGGTCTGAGCTACGACCCCGAATCGGAGGTGCTGGTCACCACCGGAGCCACCGAGGCGCTTGCCGCGTCGATCTGGGCCTTTGTCGACCCGGGCGACGAGGTGATCGCCCTGGAGCCGTTCTACGACTCCTACGCCGCCTCAATCGAACTCGCCGGCGGGCAACGTGTTGGCGTCGGACTGTTCGGGCCCGACTTCCGGCTGGATCACGCCGAACTGGCGGCGGCGTTCACTACAAAGACCAAGGCGCTGTTGATCAACTCACCTCATAATCCGACCGGCGTGGTGCTGGATCGCAGCGATCTCGACGCAATCGCGGAACTGGCGGTGCAGCACGATGTGCTGGTCATCTGCGACGAGGTGTACGAGCATCTGACCTTTGACGACGCCGAGCACGTGCCGTTGGCCACTTTTCCGGGGATGCGAGATCGGACCGTGCGGATCTCCTCGGCAGGCAAGACGTTCTCCGCCACCGGATGGAAGATCGGCTGGGCGCTTGCCACACCGGAATTGATCAGCGAGATCACCGCAGTGAAACAGTTCCTCAGCTACGTCTCCGGCGCCCCATTCCAGCCGGCTGTCGCGCGCGCTCTCAACGAAGGTGACGAGTGGGTTGCGAAAGCCCGGCTGGACCTCCAAGACAGGCGCGACCAGTTAGCGTCGGGCTTGCAGTCAGTCGGACTTGAGCCGATCTTGCCGCGAGGTACTTATTTCATGACCACCGATGTCCGGCCCCTGGGCTACACCGACGGAGTCGAGTTCTGCCGCGAGCTGCCCACCCGTTGTGGAGTGGTCGCGATTCCGCATCAGGTGTTCTACGACAGGACCGAGGCCGGGAGGCCGTACGTGCGCTGGGCCTTCTGCAAGCAGGAACAGGTGCTCGACGAAGCGATTCGCAGACTGAGAGCGCTGCGCCAGCCGAGCTGAGTGTCCGCGTTACCAAGCGAAATGCATCTGGCCGCGCCCCGGCTCCGGAGACTCCTCGGCGTCCTCGTCGCTGAACGGCACCGAGTCCGCAACCAACTGCCTGACGCGCGCACCATGCAGCACTCGGTACGGAAAGGGTGGGCGTGCTGCGCGCTCCGCGATCGCGGCGTACGGCAATGGTGTTGCGCCGCCAGCGATGATCACATTGCCGAAGCGCCGACCTTTCAGCGTCGACGCCTCGGTGCACAACAACACGTATGGGAAGGCCAGCCGTACGCCGGCCAGCACGCGCTTCGCATAGCCAAGCGGACCGCGGTCCGTCAGGTTGATGATGATCACACCATGATCCGAAAGCGCACGCCGAGCATCGACCAGGAAGTCGCCAGTGCTCAGCTCGGCGGGTACCCGGGCGCCAACGAAGGCATCGATGATCATCAGATCCGCGTACCCGTCACGCAGCTCCGCGATGCCGCGGCGCCCATCCGTGCCGCGCACTTTGATCCCGCTGCGGGCCGGAAGCGGCAGGTGCCGACGGACGAACGCGGTGAGCTCGATGTCCGGTTCGAGCACTACCTGGGCCGAGGTCGGGCGGGTCGCCGCCAGGTACCGCGGCAGGGTCATGCCGGCGCCACCCACGTGGACTACCCGTTTTCGCTGACCCGGCGAGGCCACGCTATCGACGATGTCGGCCAGCCGCTGCACGTAATCGAACTCGAGCCGCAGTGGATCGTCGAGGTCGACGTATGACTGGTCGGTGCGACCGACGCGGAGCGTGAATGCTCGTGGGTACGCCAGGTCCGGCACCAATAGCGCGCCGTCAGGCCCAGGCCGCAGCACCAGAGTGCTCGGCTTCACGGGCGCTGCTTGACGCTCGGCGCGCGTTGGGGCCGTCATGATCGGTCACGCCGTGGTGTAGAAACAATATGGAAGGGAGGCTCGCCATGGAGCTGCGCTGGATTGAAACCAATGGCGTGAGCAACCACGACCTGGCTGAGCTGCCGGACCTGCGGCACCGCGGGGACGGATTCCTCTGGCTGGACATTCCGGAGTGGGACGATGACGCCGAGGCACTGCTCGCAAACGAGTTCAAGTTTCATCCGATGGCGATCAGCGAAAGCCGGAACCGCAACCATGTGCCGCGAGTCCATGTGTACCCAGACCATGTGTTCATCGTCGTGCACGCACCTGAGATCGGCGCACGCGGCCACGTGCACTACCTCGAACTGGACCAATTCGTTGGGGAAAACTTCTTGATCACGGTCCATGGCCCGATTAGCCCAAAGGTCCCCCTCGAGGCGGCGCTGCGCGAGACGAAGGGGGTAGCGGCGCGGATCGACGCCGACCGGCTACGTCCCACGTCGCCGTTCGGACTCACATACGCGATCGTCTCCTCGATTGCACGGCGTGAGTCAGAAATGGTCGCCGAAATCGCGCGCGAGGTCGGCCTCATGGAGCAGCGGGTCATGGCTGGGGAGGATGAGAAGGATCCGCAGGAGTTCCTCAGCGAGCTTTTCGCGGCTCGACACGAGCTGCTGACCATCAAAACCATGGCCTCTCAGGGCAGTGAGATCTACCGGCGCGCGATCAAATTGACCACCTTCGCACCGCCCGAAGGCCTAGAACTGATGAAGGACGTACTCGACCAGTACGAGACCGTCGCCCACATCAGCGATTCCCAGCTCGTCTTTCTGATGGGTGTCACCGAGTTCTACCGCGCCCGTACCGACACCAAGATGACCATCGCCGCCGAGCGCCTCGCCGTCATCGCGGCGATCACCCTCCCGATCACCTCGCTCTCTTCTGTCATCGGGATGAACGTCATTGTCAACGAATCCACGCGCTGGATTCCGCTCACCATCCTGCTGTTGATCATGTTGACGATATCGGTGGTCCTGCTGCGCTGGGCGCACAAACAGGGCTGGTGGTGATACGCCGACTTGTCAGAATCTGAGGGGCCTGTAGGTCCCTCAGATTCTGACAAGTCGGTGATTGGGGATTCAGACCGGGGTGGCCTGCGGCGCGAGGACGACGAGCCCGTCGCGGCTCTCGTCCGCGTCGAAGGTGACGGTGTCGCCTTCGTGCACCTCGCCCGCGAGCACCCGTTGTGCAAGTTGATCTTCGATGGTGCTCTGGAGCAGCCGACGCAACGGTCGGGCGCCGAAGACTGGGTCGAATCCGGTGAGTGCCAGCCACTCCTTGGCCGCCGGCGTGGCCTCCACTGTGATCCGCCGATCGGCGAGCCGCTTGTTGAGCCGCTCCAAGTTGATCTCCACGATCCTGGCGAGCTCCTCGGTGCCGAGAGCGTCGAAGAGCACGACTTCGTCGAGCCGGTTCAAGAACTCCGGCTTGAACGCGCCGCGTACCACACCCATGACCGCATTCCGCTTGGTCTCGGCATCCAGCGTCTGGTCGGCGAGAAACTGCGAGCCCAGATTGGAGGTCAAGATCAACAAGGTGTTGCGGAAGTCAACCGTACGCCCCTGGCCGTCGGTGAGCCGACCGTCATCCAGCACTTGAAGCAGGATGTCGAAGACCTCGGTATGCGCCTTTTCCACTTCGTCCAACAGCACCACCGAGTACGGGCGGCGCCGGACGGCCTCGGTCAGCTGGCCGCCCTCCTCGTAGCCGATATAGCCGGGCGGCGCACCGACGAGGCGCGCCACCGAGTGCTTCTCGGAGTACTCGCTCATGTCGATCCTGATCATGGCCCGCTCATCGTCGAACAGGAATTCCGCAAGGGCCTTGGCCAGTTCGGTCTTGCCGACGCCGGTCGGACCGAGGAACAAGAACGACCCGGTGGGCCGGTTGGGGTCGGAAATGCCCGCGCGGGAGCGGCGTACTGCATCGGAGACCGCACGGACCGCCTTCAGCTGACCAACCAGCCGCGCTCCGATTCGGGACTCCATGGACAGCAGCTTCTCGGTTTCGCCCTGCAGCAGCCGGCCGACCGGTATACCCGTCCAGTTGGAGACGACCTCGGCAACATCGTTGGGGCCGACCTCCTCAGAAACCAT
>DATHIJ010000297.1:0-4667 GCA_035489975.1 Propionibacteriaceae bacterium
AGGCGGGGTGGGTGGCCGGCTGACTCGAAGACCATCTCGACGAATCTGCGCAGAGTGACGGCCTCGGCGTTCGGTACGTGCCACATCTCCCCCAAGGCCTCGTCGCGCTCGCCGAGGGTGACCAGCGCTCGGCCGAAGTCCTCGATGTAGGTCACGGTGTGTGGAAGGTCGGGGTTGCCCAGGACCTGAGCCGGCTGCCCTGAAATCGCCCGCGCAAAAACCCGGTCACCAACGGTCGACTGACGGGCATAGGGACCGAAGAAGTCCGACCCTCGCCCGAGCGTCGCCTGGATCCGACCTGATTCGTGAGCCCGCATCAACGTCTCGGCGACCTGGGCGCGAACCCGGCCGTTCGGCCCGCTCGCCCGGTAGGGCAGGTCTTCGGTGAGGGGTCCGTCCACCGGGCCATAGGCGTAGAGGTTGTCGCCGAATACGAGTCTCGCCCCTGCTGCGGCCGCCCCTTCGATGGCGGCGTCCATGAGCGGCGGATGCAGCTCTCGCCATTTCGCGTACGGCGGGTTGACACAGTGGTAGATCACCGCTGCCCCATCGCACGCCCGCCTGGCGTCGGCCGCGACTGCGACGTCGGCGATGACGACCTCAACACCTTCTGGGAGCTCGGCTCGTTCACTCCGAACCGCGGCACGTACGCGGTCTCCTCTCGACGCGAGATGGCGCGCCACCGCGAGACCGAGGGGACCCGCCCCGAGGACGACGTGCAGTTTCGTTTCGTGCGACTGCTCAGATGTCAAAGTCCTCACCTCCGTTGTACGCAGCGCCACGACGGCAACGACCAACGCGCTCGTACGCCGGATCGATGCACCGGGACGACGGCGACGATACCGGTGAACCGGTGAGTCGCAGGCCAACGCGACCGATCGATAACATCGATCCGTGGCCGGGATCCACCTCAACAGCGCGGCCCGCGCACTTCTCGAGAGCGCCGCGGTCGCGCATGTGGTCACGCTCGATGAAGACGGAGGGCCGCACGTGACGGCCGCGTGGGTCGGGCTCGATGGCGACGAGATCATCTTTGCCACTCTCCCGGACCAACGGAAGCTCAGAAACCTCCGCCGCGACTCGCGCATCGCGCTCTCGATCCCATCGACGGTCATGAACGAGTGGGGGTTGCTCGAATACCTCGTCGTGTACGGCACCGCGCGCGTGACCGAGGGTGGTGCTGCAGAGATCTTGCAACGCCTCGCCTACACCTACATCGGACCGGATGTGGTATTTCCGGGGATGCCCAATCCCCCACCGGGATACGTCACCAGGATCACGGCCGAGCGCCTCGGTGGCGTCGGGCCCTGGAACCCACGCCGCTGAACGTAGGCTGCGCTGCCATGGACCTCGACTGGGTGCTGTTCGACGCCGATGGGGTGATCCAAAGCAACCGTGCCGGCTGGATGGATGAGCTAACCGCATGGGCTGGGTCCAGGACCGAGGAGTTTCTCTTGGCCGTCTCGGGAGCCGACATGGCGTGCCTGACGGGCACCGACTTCGGCGCGGCGATGCGCGAGGTGCTTCGCCAGTTTGAGATCACTGCCCCGCTCGAGGAAGTGATCGATCGGCAATTCTGGATCGAGGTCAGGCAGCCGATGCTTGCCGCCGTGCGCGCCGTTCGTGATCTTGGGCTGCACTGTGGATTGGCAACCAATCAGCAGAATCTGCGCGGAGGGTACATGCGCAACTCGCTTGGCTTCGAGAAGATCTTCGACGAGCAGTTCTACTCCTTCGAAATCGGGTTTGCGAAGCCGGACGCCGGGTATTTCCGGACGATCATGGACCGCATCGATGTCTCACCGAGTCGGGTGCTGTTCATTGATGATCATGACGGCAACGTCGCCGGCGCCCGTGACATCGGGATCAACAGCGAGCTCTTCCCACGCGACGGCGGCGTCGCCGCCCTGACCCCCATCCTGGCCCGGCATGGCGTACCGCTGTGACAGTGCGGGTTGGCATCTCAGGCTGGAGATACCCGCCGTGGCGAGGGGAGTTCTATCCGCCTGGACTGCCGCAGCGCGATGAGCTGAGGTATGTCGCTGAGCGGATGAACTCCGTGGAAATCAACGGCAGCTTCTACTCGCTGCAACGCCGCTCGAACTTTGAAGCCTGGAAGGCGCTGGTGCCAGAGGACTTCACTTTTGCTGTCAAAGGCGGGCGGTTCATCACGCACATGAAGAAGTTGAGCGGCATCGAAACGCCGCTGGCGAACTTCTTCGCTTCCGGTGTGCTTGCTCTCGATCACAAGCTGGGTCCGATTCTGTGGCAGCTGCCGCCGAACCTCGGCTTCAATGCGAATCGGATGGACGCGTTCTTTGCAGAACTGCCTCGTACCGCGGGAGCAGCTGCCAAGATCGCCGCCGACCATGATCAACGCGTATCTGATGATCAAGCAATGACCAAGGCAGCTCACGCGGGGCAGCGACTGCGCCATGCGGTCGAGGTACGCCATGAGAGTTTCCGCAACCGCGAGTTCTACGGGCTCCTCGAGCGACACGAGATCGCGCTGGTGGTGGCGGACAACCCAGGCCAGTGGCCGATCATTACCGAGATCACCACTGATCTGATGTATGTGCGGCTGCACGGCCATGATCAACTTTATGCGAGCGGCTACAGTGATCGCGAGCTTGACGAGTGGGCGGCCAAGATCATTTCCTGGACTGAACGCGGCTGCGACGTGTACGTCTACTGTGACAACGACGCGAAGGTGCGAGCTCCATACGACGCGATGGGCTTGATGGACCGGCTGGGTCTCAGCTCCGCAGGCCGTTGATCGAGAGTGGAAAGAGGCGGTCCCCCGCGCACCCGAAAGAGCTCACTTACCCTTGCTGCCGTCAAGCCCTGGGGGAGTTGGGTGAGATATCGCCACACGAGGGACCAGAGAACGAGTGTACGGGATCGGCTGGAGCCGATGAGTTTGGAAGCCTCAGCTCGTCTACCTCGTAGGATCGGCTAACGGGAGTTCCTTAACATGTCCACGACCAAGACACACGCCCTGGACCTCAGCAAGGCTAACGATCGCGCTTTCGTGCACTTGCTGGTTAATACGCTGCTGGTCTCCGTCATCAACTTCACGGTGTGGTTTGCGGTCACGTTCTGGGTGTTCCTGGAGACCAAATCAGTACTGGCAACTGGAATGGTGGCCGGCATCTTCCTGGTGGCCACAGCCCTCAGCGGGATCTGGTTCGGGAGCCTGGTCGACCATCACCGCAAGAAGACAGTGATGCAGGTCTCCGCCCTGGTCTCATTGGGCTTCTATGCGGTCGCGTTCACGCTCTACCAGTTGACGCCGGAGCAGACATTCACCGATCCGGCCAGTGTCACGTTGTGGGTCTTCATCGTGCTCTCCATGCTTGGCGTGATCGCGGGCAATGTCCGTTCGATCGCCCTCATGACCCTGGTCACGGTGCTGATCCCAGAGGATCGCAGGGACAGGGCCAACGGCCTGGTGGGCACCACCTTGGGGATCTCGTTCCTTGTTACCTCAGTGATCAGCGGCTTGCTGGTTGCCGCCGGCGGCATGTTCTACGTGTTGCTGCTCGGCATCGCCGTGGCAGGACTCAGCGTCGGCCATCTGGCATTCGTGCATATCCAGGACCGCCCTGAACCGACAGCGTCTGAAGGCGCTGAGTCGAATGAACCGCAAGCCGGGCCGAAGAAGGTCGACATACGCGGCACGCTGCGGGTCGTTCGAGGGGTTCCGGGACTGCTGGCCCTGATCGCTTTCGCCTGCTTCAACAACTTCCTCGGCGGCGCGTTCATGGCCCTCATGGACGCGTACGGCCTTTACATGATGTCGGTGCAGGCCTGGGGCCTGTTGTGGGGCGCGCTGAGCACGGGCTTCATCATCGGAGGGCTGGCCGTCGCGAAGACTGGTCTTGGGAAGAACCCAGTACGGCTACTGCTGTTGGTCAACATCGTCTTTTGGAGCGTGACCTGCGTGTTCCCGTTGCAGCCTTCAGTGATCTTGCTGGCTGTGGGTATGGCCATCTACATGCTTTTGATCCCGTACGCCGAAGCGTCCGAACAAACCATCCTGCAGCGGGTCGTTCCGTACCAGCGGCAGGGCAGGGTCTTCGGGTTCGCCCAGAGCGTCGAGATGGCCGCGTCGCCACTAACAGCATTCCTGATTGGGCCGATCACGCAGCTGGTATTCATCCCGTTCATGACGACCGGTGCCGGTGCTGACCAGATCGGCAGCTGGTTCGGTACCGGCCCAGACCGCGGTATCGCTCTGGTCTTCGTCTTGCTCGGGATCGTTGGCCTTGTTGTGACGATTCTCGCGCTAACCAGTCGGCCTTATCGGCAGCTAAGCGATGCCTACACCCGGACGTCGGAACCAGCCGAGCCGGTCAACGAAGCGGTCGACGCATAGGCCCAAAGGTTCAGGTCTTGATCAGCGAGCCCTCTGGCGTAATGGCATCGGCATCCTGGTCGTCGAACCAGACGCCGCCGGCACCGAGGTAGCGGAACTTGATTGCCTGCCCAGCCGGCACGGCAACACTTACGCTCCGCGTACCGTTGCTCCGGCGTACCAGCTTGTGCGCGCCAGGCACCCAGTCGTTGAAGGTCCCGACCGCCGACACGGGTCCGTCGTGAATGTCGTCTGGTAGGACGAACTGGATGCGGGTGCTGGTGCCGTTGGATTTGATGTGCAAGGACAT
>DATHIJ010000298.1:0-2828 GCA_035489975.1 Propionibacteriaceae bacterium
TGCGGCCTTGTGACTGTTCACCTGTTCGGTCAGCCTGGCCTGCACGGCCTCGAACAAATCCCGATCGACAATGGGCGGTTGCTCGCCTCTAAGGACCTCACCCTTGAACGGGACGTCTCCAATATAGAAGCGGTTACGAAGAAGGTGTGCGAGGGACCCGCGGGTGAATGGAATGCCTCCGACCGTCTCCCCGGTCTTGAGGGTCCGCAGCTTGGTGACGATGCCGCGCTTGCGCAGGTCGACCATCAGAAGATTGAGGCTGCCAAGCTTGACGTAACTGCGGAAGATGGTTCTGACCCGCTCTGCTTCCGGCTCATTGACCGTAATCCTGCGATCGTTAGTGTCATAGCCAAGCGGGGCCATGCCGCCGACCCAGAGACCCTTGCGCTTGGAGGCCGCGATTTTGTCGCGGATGCGCTCGGAGGTGACCTCGCGCTCGAACTGGGCAAATGACAGCAGCACGTTCAAGGTCAACCTGCCCATCGAGGTAGTGGTATTGAACTGCTGGGTGACTGAGACGAAGGACACATTGTGCCGGTCGAACAGCTCGACCAGCTTGGCAAAATCCGCCAGCGACCGGGTCAGACGGTCGACCTTGTAGACAACGATGACGTCGACCTTGCCGGCCCGCACGTCCTCCAGGAGCCGCTGCAGGGCCGGCCGGTCGGTGTTGCCGCCCGAGAAGCCGCCGTCATCGTATTTGGCTCGCACCAGGGACCACCCGGCATGCGCCTGACTCCTGACATAGGCTTGCGAGGCGTCGTATTGGGCATCAAGCGAGTTGAAATCCTGCTCAAGCCCCTGGTCGGTCGACACGCGGGTATAGATCGCGCAACGAACGATCTTCGCTGATCTAGCATTCATGGTGCAGACTCCTTCGAGCGTTTCTCGCGCAACCCAAAGAATTTGGGTCCGCTCCAGCGGGTGCCGGTGATCGCGAACGCGACTTTCGACAAACTGGCATAGGTCTTGCCGTTCCAGGCAAAGCCGTCGGCCAAGACCGCCACCCGGTGCGTCTGCCCGTTCCATTCGCGACCCAGCATGGTGCCGGGCCTGAGCTCCGCGGTGCGCTGCGTCGAGTCCACGGCACGCTGTCCGGCCTGCTCAGGTGACCCCGAGCGGTCGAGCAGGCGTACTGTCTCGGAATCCAGGTCGCCCAAATGCTCGGCCTGCAGCCGGTAGGCGAGGCCGCGAAACAACAGATGGCGCGGCAGGTGAGGGGGCGGCTGCCGCCGGAATACGGTGTGCCAGCGGCTGCGAAGCTCAGGGACGCCGAGATCGCGCAAACGCGCAATCTCGGCGTCGAGTGTCTTGCGGTCCGGCAGGGCAGGACCGATCCTGACACGCGGCATGGGCGCTCAGGACGATTGACGCTTAGAGCCGCGAGAGCTGGGTTTGCCACTGTCTCCGCCAGCAACACGGTACAGCCGGGTCCCATCGACCTTCTTCGATTCGAGTCTGAGCTTTAGGCGCTTGCGCACCACTCCGGCCAGGAAGCCACGCACCGAGTGTTGCTGCCAGCCGGTCGCCTGCATGATGGCGGCAATCGTCGCCCCGGCGGGTGATCGCAGCATGGCGATGACGCGGGACTGCTTCGAGCTCGGTTCGGCCTTCCTGCCCTTGGGATCGACCTTGGCCTGGTTCGGGGCCTTTGCTGCACCGCCCGCTGCGTATGATGCTGCTGAGCGCTTCTTTACTGACTTTGACATTGAGATCCTCCGTTCGGTTAGGCGGCGTCGCCGCCGCACCACCGAAGCCCCACCTCGGCCACCAAGCCGGCGGGGCGGGATCCCCTGAGCGCCTCAACGCCCGGAATTGGCGACACTACCGCTCCAATCGCGGCCGGAAGCCAGTCCTTTCTGGATAATGTTATTGCTCGTGCGCCGGGAGACCGGCAGGGAGTCAGGGTGAAAGTCCCGAACGATGAACGAGTAGCGAACGACATCGGCCCCGAGTCATGCGCGGCGGCCCGTGAGGGACGTCGTGAAGCGTTGACAGGGGTGCGTCCAGGCTGGCCATTGAGCCGCGAAAGTAAGCTCCAGAGCGCCGACGCCGTGAGCAAGGCGGAAGGCCACATGGTCGGGGGCGCTAACGCGAGCCTCCAGCCGGCTCTGCGCGGTCTGAGACCCCAGCATGGGCGTACACTCTCTGCACGGGAACCGGGATATCTTGCATGTCGGTCAGGCACCTTCGCCTGGCCCGCGGGGGGAAGGCCATGAGGCCGAAGCCCTAGATGCACGACGGCAAGAAGTCGGACTCTCCCATAGTAGCGATGAAGCCGACGAACAAAGCCGCGCCAGCGGTGGCGGAGCCGGCGGAGCCAAGGGGAGAGACCAAGGGGAACGCGGGCCAGCAAAGCACGCCCCGGACACAGAGCCGGACCAGCGTGTCACCTGCGCTGGACCGCGTACGGCAGGCCGCGCGCGAGCGGCCGAAGGAGCGGCTCACGGCGCTCTCCCACCATGTGACAGTTGACCTCCTGCAAGACGCGTACGCCGCACTGCGGCGGGAAGCGGCTCCGGGAGCAGACGGTGTCACCTGGAGCACCTATGGTGAGAATCTGGAGACCAATCTCCAGAATCTCCATCAACGGGTGCATCGGGGAGCATATCGGGCGCAGCCCTCGCGGCGACGGTACATACCGAAGCCTGACGGAAAAATGCGTCCGCTCGGCATCGCCTCTCTGGAAGACAAGATTGTCCAGAAGGCGGTGGTGGAAATCCTGAACGCGATCTACGAGGTGGAATTCCTTGGGTTCTCGTACGGGTTCCGACCGGGGCGCGGCCAGCATGATGCGCTGGATGCGCTCGCGGTCGGACTCACCAAGC
>DATHIJ010000299.1:0-2366 GCA_035489975.1 Propionibacteriaceae bacterium
CCCCCTCGCTTGCGCTTCGCCGAGCAAGACGTCTACGACCGCGTCGTCCCGGGCCCCGAACTCGACGAGCAGGGCGGCCGCGGCTTCGGCGATCTCCGGCACAATCGCCGGGCGGTCCAGGAAGAGCACGATGATCGTCGGAACCCGCTCGCAGATTGCGACGATCCGGTCGCGCTCAGCCGCCGGGAACTCCAGCGAGCCGGCATGGAAGAACGCCTCGAACCCGCCTGGACGGGGTTCGTAGGGGGCGTTCAGTCGCAGCACCGCGAGGTCGGCAACAGCCGGGTCGTCGACCACGCGGCCGAGCCGTGCTGCGGCCGCCGAGCTGATGTTCTCGCTGTAGACCGCTTGATCTGTGCCAAGTGGCAGTGTCGCTGGGCCTGAGTGCGCGGCAGTGAGCCAAACCAGCGCGGCGCGCTGCGCGGCCTCGCCCTCAGCCACGAAGTCTGCGCGACCGATGGTGGCCACCGCGCGATCGACGTCAAGTAAGGGTTGGTCGAACAGGCCGAGCACGAACTTCTCCCGCAGTAGCCGCCGCACGGACTGGTCGATCCGTTCCTCCGTGACACGCCCGGAGCGGACCAGCTCGACTACCAGCTCTGGCCGGGACTCCCCACCGAACTGGTCACATCCGGCGTCGATGATCTTCTGGGCCCGATCGAGTTCGCTCAGGTGCTCCACCCCCCAGGCCCGCGCCGGCATCGGTTGGTCCATGATCACGCTGTCGCTGATCAATCCCCAATCGGTGCACACGATGCTGTCGTAGCCCAGCTCGTTGCGCAGCAGGTCGGTGATCACACCGTGGCTGAAGGCGAAGCCCACTTCCTCCCAGTCGGTGCCGACCGGCATCCCGTAGTACGGCATGATCTGTGAAGTTCCAGCCGCGATTGCGGCCCGGAACGGCTTGAGGTGGTACTCGATCTGCCCGCCCGGGTAGACCTGCTCGCGCCCGTACGCGAAGTGCGGGTCTTCACCGTCCTGTTGCGGACCACCGCCCGGGAAGTGCTTGGTCATGGTAGCCACCGACGCCGAACCGAGCTCGGCACCCTGGAAGCCGCGGATGTAGGCGGTAACCAGGCGCGAGGTCAGGTCGGCGTCCTCGCCGAAGGTCATCCCGATGCGCGCCCAACGGGGTTCGGTCGCCAGGTCGATCTGTGGGTGGAGCGCCACCCGAATACCGGCCGCGAGGTACTCCTGGCGAGCGATGTCGGCGTATCGCTCCATGAGGGCAGCGTCACCGAGTGCCGCGAAGCCGAGCGACTGCGGCCATTGCGAGAACGCACCCGCCAGAGCTTCGGTGCCCGGGTTGTTACTGAACGCATGCCGCGGATCGGTCGACAGGGTTACCGGGATGCCGGGCCCGGTCGCCAGCGCCAGCTCTTGTACCCGGTTGTGCCAGGCCACCAGCTCGCCTACGTCGTCCACCTGTCCGGCGAGGTTGAAGTGGTTGAGCCGCATGTCCCGGATGGCCACCTCGGTGGCGGGCCGGCCGAAGGTGCTGTCGGAGCTGATGAGCTGCCCGCCTGGCCCGATCATGATGATGTCGTGAAACATCAGTCCGGCCTTGTCCTGCACGCTGAGCCGGGCGAGCAGGTCCTCGACCCGGTTCTCTACGCTGTTCGAGGAATCTTGGTAGGGCTGCACCACAGTGTCTCCTGACTCAGAGTTAATTGATCAGGCCTGCGATGAGATTAACCGAACCTCCCACGATGGCGACGCCGAACAGATACGACAGCATGGCGTGGGAGAGCACGGTACGCCGAATCCGGCGAGCGCGGATTGTCGTGTCGGATACCTGGTAGCACATGCCGATCGTGAAGGCGACATAGGCGAAGTCGCGGTATGTGGGTCCCTCTGGTCCGCCAGCGTCGGCGAAGGCGATACCCGTATCCGGCGATCCGAAGTGCAGGTCGGCGTACCGCAAGGTGAAGACCGTGTTGACCACAGTCCACGACAGCACGACGGTTAGCACAGCGGCGCCGATGAGTAACCCCTGAAGTGGGCCGCTCGCCGCGCGAGCAAGTGTGATGGCGAAGCCGACACCGAGGAGGCTGGCCACACTCGCTGCGACCAACAGCGCGGTCGCGGAGCCGCGGGTCTCGTCCTCCCGCATTGCGAGCTCAGCGGCGTGCGAACTGTCGGCTCGGAGGATGATTGGCCAGACGCTTGTGAGGAAGGCGACCGCGGCAACGTCCCAGCCCGCCATCACGGCCATCCCCCACGGCACGAACCACAGGAGCACAACTGCCACGATCAGCCCGATGGAGCCTACGATGACGGTTCGGCGCATCGCCGGGGCATGCCAGCCCATTGTTCGGCTGTAGCGCGTAGGTCGTGGGATAGCGGTCATGCTTGAGTGTTGCGGA
>DATHIJ010000300.1:0-5627 GCA_035489975.1 Propionibacteriaceae bacterium
CTGGGCCAGCAGGTCTCAACTGGATTGCCCCTGACCGAGGCTATGCGAGTGGTCTGTGCCCGGCTCCGCGGCGCGTTCACCCTGGTAGCGGTGGACAGTCAGCTACCCGACACGGTCGTTGCGGCACGCCGCAACTCCCCACTCGTTGTCGGCGTGGGGAAGGGCGAAAATTTCGTCGCATCCGATGTCGCTGCGTTCATCGAGCACACCCGGGAGGCAATTGAGCTTGGCCAAGATCAGCTGGTCAGCATCACTCCGAACGGGGTTGAGGCCATCACTTTCGACGGTGAACCCGCCGAGGTAAAACCATTCCACGTTGATTGGGACCTCTCGGCAGCCGAGAAGGGTGGCTACGACTGGTTCATGCGGAAGGAGATTTACGAGCAACCCCGCGCGGTAGCCAACACGCTGCTCGGCCGCCATGACGCGGAGGCTCAGCTCACTCTGGATGAGATCCGGATTCCGGAGTCGGAGCTACGTCGCGTGGACAAGATCATCGTGGTCGCCTGCGGCACTGCCTTCTATGCCGGACTCGTGGCCAAGTACGTCATCGAGCACTGGACCCGAATTCCCTGCGAGGTCGAGCTGGCGAGTGAGTTCCGTTACCGTGACCCGATTCTCAGCCCAACGACCCTCGTCGTGGCGATCAGTCAATCCGGTGAAACCGCCGACACCCTGATGGCCATCAGGCATGCACGCGAGCAACAGTCGCGAGTACTGGCGATCTGTAATACCAACGGCTCAACCATCCCGCGGGAGTCCGACGCAGTGATCTACACCCACGCCGGGCCGGAGATCGGTGTGGCATCCACCAAGGGATTCCTCACCCAGCTGGTCGCCTGCTACCTGCTCGGCCTCTATCTCGCTCAAGTGCGAGAAGCCAAGTACGGCGACGAAATCGCCGAGACCTTGCGCGAGCTCTCCGCCATGCCTGAGGCCATCTCGAAGGTGCTTGACGACATCGGGCCGGTGATGGAGCTGGCGGCCGAGTTCGCCGAGAAGCGATCGGTGCTGTTCATCGGCCGGCACGTTGGCTATCCGGTGGCCCTCGAAGGCGCCCTGAAGCTGAAGGAGCTGGCCTACATCCACGCCGAAGGCTTCGCGGCCGGCGAACTCAAGCACGGTCCGATCGCATTGATCGAAGATCAGCTGCCGGTGTTTGTCGTGGTTCCGCCGCGCGGTAGGGATTTGCTACACGACAAGGTCCTCTCCAACCTGCAGGAGGTACGCGCCCGGGGGGCCAAGACCATCGTTCTGGCCGAGGAGGACGACGACGAGGTCAGCGCGTACGCCGATGTCATGATCAGGTTGCCGAAAGTATCCACGTTGCTCCAGCCCTTGGTGGCTGCCGTGCCGCTGCAGATGTTCGCCTGCGAGCTTGCTACCAAGAAAGGCCATGATGTCGACCAGCCGCGCAACCTGGCCAAGTCGGTCACTGTGGAATAGATGATCGTCGGGGTCGGGATCGACGTCTGCGACGTCGATAGGTTCGCTGAGTCAATCGAACGCCGGCCCGGCCTCGTGCGGCGGATCTTCACCACCGCCGAGGCCGAGCGTCCTATGGCGTCAAAGGCCGCCCGATTCGCGGCTAAGGAGGCATTGGCGAAAGCGTTGGGAGCACCCGACGGCCTGTCCTGGCTTGACGCTGAGGTGCTCACCGACGATCACGGCAAGCCCTCGTTCAAGATCACCGGTACGGTCGCTGCGCGCGCTGCCGAACTCGGCATTTGCACCATTCACCTCAGCATGTCCCACGATGCCGGCATCGCGTCGGCCGTCGTAATCTGCGAAGCGTGATCATGCGCGCGTACCGGGTCGACAAGATCCGGCGGATCGAGGAGCGGGCGATAGCCGTCGAGGGGGTCGACGCGCTCATGCAGCGGGCCGCTGCCGCAGTCGCCGCCAGCGCATCCGACCTACTCTCCTCGACGAGCGGTGGCCGATACGGGCGCCACGTGATGATCATGGTCGGTGCGGGCAACAATGGCGGCGACGCGCTGTACGCCGGCGTACGGCTGGTTCGGCGCGGCGTACGCGTCACAGCGATCCGCTGCCTGGGCACCCCACATTCGGCTGGACTGGCGGCGTTGCTCAGCGCAGGTGGCCGAGTGATCGACCTCGATGATCATCATGCGATTGCTCCGACAGGGTCCGACCTGGTCATCGACGGAATCCTTGGCATTGGCGGCCGTCCAGGGCTGCCCGCCCTGGTTGGCCAACTAGTGCAATCGGTGGAGGTGCGGGGCATTCCGACAATCGCCGTCGACCTCCCCTCCGGAGTTGCTGGCGACACCGGCGCGGTACCCGGCCCCGCGGTACGAGCAACTCGGACGGTTACCTTCGGCGAGCGGAAACCCTGCCACCTTCTGCAGCCGGCGCTGAGCCGCTGCGGTGCCATCTCGGTGGTCGATATTGGACTCGGTACTGACCATGACGAGACCGCCGACTTGGTTGGCCTGGATGAGAATGACCTGGCAGGGGCATGGCCTTATCCGACCGAGCGCAGCGACAAGTACGCTCGCGGTGTGGTCGGGGTGGACACTGGCTCCGATCAATATCCAGGTGCTGCGGTGATGTCGGTCTACGGCGCTGTTTACGGTGGCGCCGGTTATGTCCGATTTCTCGGTGCAGAGGGGCCCGCGGAGACTATCTCGGCGCAGTTGCCGAACGTCGTGTTCTCGCCTGGGCGGGTCCAGGCCTACCTCTTCGGCTCTGGCTGGGGCGAACGCGCCGATGGTGCCAAGGTGCTGGCTGAGGTCGCCGAAGACGGACTGCCAGCTGTCGTCGATGCCGATGCGCTTCGGTATCTGCCAAAGCCTGCTCCGGCTAGCTGGCTGCTGACCCCCCATGCGGGCGAGTTGGCGACGTTGCTCGAGCGTGATCGTGGCTGGGTCGAAGAGGATCCTGTCCGGGCGGTCGTTGCCGGGGCAGAGCAGACTGGCGCCACCGTGCTGCTGAAGGGTGCCACCCAGTTGGTGGCCGTTCCCAAGGGAGGGCCCGTGTTGGTTGCCATACCGGGTCCGGCGTGGACGGCCCAGGCGGGATCGGGTGACGTGCTCGGCGGCGTTTGCGCCGCCTTGCTCGCAGCCGGCGTGGACGCACAGCGAGCCGGACAGCTGGGCGCCTCCGTTCAGGCTGTGGCTGCGGCCGAACATCCTGGCGTGCTGGCTCCGCAGGAGATGGCACGCGCCATCGGCAGAACACTTGGACGTCTCGAGCAGCGCGCGAGGCTTCGATGACCAATCAGTTGCGGGTACCCAGCGCAGTCGCCGGCATCGACCCTGCCACCGCTTGTGCCGAGATCGATCTGGCTGCTTTTCGGGCCAATGTGGCCGCCCTTCAGGTCCACTCCGGTGTTCCGGCCATGGTTGTTGTGAAAGCCGATGGATACGGGCATGGGATGCTCGAGTGCGCTCGGGAGGCGAGGGTCGCCGGCGCCAAGTGGCTTGGCGTAGCTACGCCTGCTGAGGCACTGATGCTCCGGGAAGCCGGCGATGCCGGGCCTGTTCTGGCCTGGCTGTATGGCGTGGAGGAGGATCTTGCTCCGCTAGTCGCAGCTGATGTTGATGTGTCGGCCCACTCGGTTGAGCAGATTGGCCGGCTGACCGCTGCGGCTGCTACATCCGAGCGCCGGGCCCGGGTGCACCTCAAGATCGACACCGGACTCTCCCGCAGCGGGGCAGCAAGCTCTGAGTGGCAGCAGGTATGCGCCGCAGCAGCCGATGCCGAGCACGCGGGGGCTATCGAGGTGGTAGGCATCTGGTCGCACCTCGCCGCGGCCGACGAGCCGGGCCATCCGTCGGTTGCTGTGCAACTCGAGGCTTTTCAGCGCGCGTACGAGCAAGCCAGGGCCGCGGGCCTCGAGCCGACGCTGCGGCACCTGGCGAACTCCGCCGGAGCGCTCGTCGTGCCGGAGGCGCGGTTGGATCTGGTGCGCGTCGGTATTGCCGCGTACGGCATTGACCCTGCCCCCGGCATCGCAGCGCTGGCCGGTGTTGCGTTGCGGCCGGTGATGCGGCTGCGCTCGCAGCTGGTCAATGTGAAGAACATCCCTGCGGGTGCAGGCGTCTCGTATGGATGGACCTGGACCGCTGAGGCCGCGACCACGGTTGGCCTGGTGCCGCTCGGCTACGGCGACGGGATCCCGCGGCATGCCAGCAACCAGGCATGGGTGGGCTGGTCGGGAGGTCGGGTGCCGGTCCGCGGCAGGATCTGCATGGATCAATTCGTCGTTGAACTTGGTGCGGGAGAGGTGGCGGAGCCGGGCGAGGAAGTCATCCTGTTCGGTCCCGGCGATCGGGGGGAGCCGACCGCTGCTGAGTGGGCAACGTGGTGCGACACCATTGGCTACGAAATCGTGACCCGAATTGGAACGCGAGTGCCGCGCCGCTACCTCGATGCCAGTCCGGAGCACATCTGATGGCGCCGCAGCGGAGCAGGCTGGCTGCGGGGTTCGGGATGGTGACCAGTGTCGCCGCGCTGGCGGCCGGCGGGATCGCGATGGGCATCGAGCTAGAACGCAGGATCGTCGCCAAACGAATCACGCGGACCTCCGAGGCGGATCTGGACGCATTCTTCTCACTGCGATCGGATGGCCCGGACGTCACTACGCCGGACGGCGTGGTGCTGCACACCGAAGTCGATGAGGGTAACGATGATGATCTCACGCTGGTGTTCGTGCATGGCTACGCGCTGAACCTGGACTGCTGGCACTTCCAGCGCCTGCACTTCCGGGGCCGATTGCGTCAGGTCTTCTACGACCAGCGCTCCCATGGCAGGTCAACCCGCTCGGAGGCGGAGCTCTGCAGAATTCCCCAGCTGGCTGAGGACTTGTACCAGGTCCTGGGGGAGGTCGTCGGCTCCGGACCAATGGTGCTGATCGGGCACTCGATGGGCGCGATGACGATCATGCGACTCGCCCAGTCCCGCCCCGAGCTGTTCGGCAGCCAGGTGCTGGGCGTAGCGCTGCTCTGCACCTCGGCAGGGGAATTGACCGACCACTCGCCGGTCCGCGGCATTCCGGGTCGCACCTTTCACCGAGTCGCTGAGCCATTGATGGCGGGTCTGAACCGGATCCCGGAGCTCGTCTCTCAAGGACGCCGCGCCGGAAGCGATCTTGGATATGTGGTCACCCGCCGGATGGCCTTCGGATCAGATGTGCCGCCCAGCTACGTCGATTTCGCCTCCGAGATGCTGGCAGACATCCCGCTGGAGGTGGTAGCTGACTACTATCCCGCCATCGGTGAGCTGAACGAGTACCAGGCCCTGGAGATCGTCAGCAAGGTACCAACTGTCGTCGTCGGCGGCGAGAACGACATGATCACTCCGATCGAGCACACGGCTCGGATCATTGAGTTGTTGCCGAACGCGGAAGCGATTCGAGTCCCGGAGTGCGGGCATCTGGGGATGATCGAGAAGCACGAGATCTTCAATGGTGCGCTGGATCGGTTGCTTGAGCGGGTGCGCGCCGGGCACGAGTGAGCATTGGCGATGAGGATTGGTGCCTGATCTCTGCTGCCTGCTACTCTTCTACCTTCTCCGGTTGCTGTCCGCATCCGGGCCACCAGTGCTGCGCGAGGACGTGAGGCGCAGCGAGGTTCGTCCTTCCTACCATGACTAATCAGGTC
>DATHIJ010000301.1:0-3648 GCA_035489975.1 Propionibacteriaceae bacterium
GCGGCACCTGCTTCACGGCTTGCGTCGACGGGTTGAAATGGCCGAGGAACCCGGCCCGCTGGCCGGTGAACCACACCCCGCCGTCATCGGCCGGCGCGACATCGTGCGGGCGCGATCCGTCCGGCACGTCGTAGGCCTGAACAGCGGATGGTTGAGTCTCTTCCGGCTGATCCGCAGCGCAGCCGCTCGCGACCAGCACGGCGATCAGCCCAAGGCGCAAGACCGCTCGGCGCAGAGACATGGCGGCTCCTCCGGTGTCAAGTGTCACGCACCTCCTGGTCGCCCCTCCTCTAATGACGCGCTCAATCCCAACGGTCGCTTGACGGACTCTCGGTCACGACCTCGGCGGCTCGGTGGATGCTGATGTCTGCAGTGTCTGCCATTTGGCGCAGCTCGCGCTGAGCCCGGTCGGGAGTGTGCCCGTGGCCGATCAAGACGCCGAGAGCCTCATTGATCGTCGACAGTCGGTGTACGCCGGTCAGGTCCGAAACGAGAACCACAGGGATGTCCCCGTCCAAACGGAGACTCACGCTGCCGAGAGCGTGGGCCAAGTCGGCCGCAAGGTCGACGAAGGTGCCCGGTACGGAAGCATAGAAGGTGATCCGACTGTCGATACCGAGCAACGGCACCCAGGCCAACGAAAGAGACAACGAGGTCGCTATGTCCGATGCGTTGCCGCGCTCAGCCGAGGTCACCATGATGGGCTGCTCGTCGATCACCACGATCAAACCCAGTCCTCGATAGGACGGCACGGCACGTTTGACAGATGCAGTCAGCGCTGCGAGGGAGGCATCCAGGTCGACCGGCTCACCAGTAACGGGATCTGGCACAGCAAGGTCGGCGAACAGATCACGGATGTCGTCGGTAAGGGGTCTGGGCGTTTCCACAAGTGTTCCGAGGCGGCCCGAGCGCCGATTTACTGCCGGGACCGGCCGACCAGGAACGTGCAGCCGATATAGCTCGACATCAGATGCGGGTCGGGATCCCCGAATCTATGAAGTCGCAGCACCTTCGACAGTACGCCCCGAAGTGCGGATCACCTATCTGTGCGCCGCCCCCTGGCCCGGCCCACCGCCTCCTGAACGATGCTCTGCGCCACAACTGGCAGCTTCTCGTGCTGGTGCTGGCTCAATGCACGTAGCCGATCCAGCGCGTCGGCTTCGGTTCCGCCGCTCCGGCTCATCATGATGCCGATGGCGCGCTCGATCACCCCACGGCTGCTCAAAGCGGTCTGTAGCTGACTGGCGAGGCGCTTGGTCTGAGCAAGAACTTGGGCGTTCTGCACGGCGATGGCCGCCGGCACCGCGAAGAGTTCCCCGAGCCGTCCGGCATCTGGGGTGAAGGCGTTCTTGTCATGGGCGTACACGTTCATCGCGCCCAGCACACCCTCCTCGGTGATCAGCGGAAGGGATACGACGCTGTGTACGCCCAGGCGTGCTGCGCGTGATCCAAACTGCGGCCAGCGCCGGTCACCGCCCAGTGAGGCTGATAACACGAGCTGTCGCTCGGCGACCGCACTGAGGCATGGGCCCTGGCCGAGGCTGTATTGAATGTCGTCGATTTGAGCCACAAAGTCGGCCGTGGAGACGATCGTGTCGGACCGATTCTCCTCGAGCAGCGTCAAACCGGCACCGTCGGCGCCTGGGATGGCCCGCACGGCATACTCAGCCACGCGCGTCAGGGCGTCCTCCAACGGCAGCAGGCCGGTCGCCAACGTGCTCAGTCGGGCCAAGCTGTCCTGCAGGTCGTCCATATATTGAGTCGGCACGGTCTGGCCGGCGGCGCCGTCGGCTGCGACGGGTTCAGCTGAGTGGTCCGGGCTCATCTCCATGACGTACCCATGCTAGTTCTGCGGAAGTGGTGCAGCCGAATCGGCATCACGCGTTCATCCAGGTAGAGTGAGAGACGCTGTATATGCAGCCGGCCTGGGGCCGGAGCCGCCGTTCACGCACACGCCGCGACTCCACGAGCATGATGCTGCCGCCCAGGGCAGACACCGGGACTTCGAAATGAATTGGGTCCCCGCAAATGACAACGCTTCTCACCTCAACCGCAGGCGACCACCCGCCTCCAGGTCCTTCAGCGTCGGCCATCCGCGACAAGGCAGGCAGTTCATTCACCGCGTTGACTCGCACCATCCACGAGATGGGACTGATGCGCCGCCGATACGGCTACTACTGGGCCAAGCTGATCGGCGGAGTGTTGATCTTGACCGCCTGGGTGGTGGGTTTCATCATGATCGGCGACAGCTGGTGGCAAGTGGCCAACGCCGCGGTGCTCGGGGTTATCATGACCCAGCTCTCGTTCCTAGGTCATGACGCTGCGCACCGTCAGATGTTCAAATCCGGCCGGTGGAACGACTGGGTCAGCCTGATCATCGCGAACCTACTGGTCGGGATCAGCTACGGCTGGTGGCAGAACAAGCACAACCGGCACCACGCGAACCCCAACAAGGAGGGAGCCGATCCCGACATCGCATTGACGGCCCTCGCCCTCACTCCAGAACATGCAACCAGACAACGCAGCCCACTGATGACGTGGCTGGTGGCCCATCAGGGCTGGTACTTCTTCCCGATCTTGCTGCTCGAAGGACTCTCGTTGCACCACATGGCGATCAAGCGTGTGATCAGCCCAGCCAAGATCGGGCGTCGCTGGGTCGAGCTCAGCTTCCTCACTTTCAGGCTGGCAGGGTTGGTCGCCCTGGTCTTCCTCGTTCTGCCCCCGGGGAAGGCCGTCGTGTTCCTGGCGGTGGAGCTTGCGATCTTCGGCCTTTACATGGGGTCATCATTCGCGCCCAATCACATTGGCATGCCGCTTGTGTCGCCCAAGCTGAAGCTTGACTTCCTACGTCGCCAGGTCCTGATGAGCCGCAACATCAGCGGCGGACCCCTGATTTCGATCTTCATGGGCGGGCTGAACTACCAGATCGAACACCACCTCTTCCCCTCCATGGCGCGACCTCACCTCCGTAAAGCGCAGCCGCTGGTGTCCGCGTATTGTGCCGCCCAAGGTGTCCCGTACACGCGCACCAATCTCTGGCACGCCTATCGCAGCGTTATCGGCTACCTCAACACCGTCGGGCTACGCAATAAGGACCCCTTCCTCTGCCCTCTCGTCGCTCAACGCCGCGCTCTCTAGCCCGCGGGCTTGACCGACTGACTCCGCATCGGCTCCTTGGACTTCGCATCATCTGCAGATGCTGCGGAGTCCAAGCAGTTGATGCGGAGTGGGTAAGCGAAACGACCGACCCCTAGGTCTTGAGCTGCGTCGTGTCCTCGCGAACCAGTCGTTCCAGGAATGCCTCGGCGAACCGCTCGACCTCGTCCCAGTCGGTGTAAACGTGGTCCCGCGAGGTGTCGGTACTCAAGCCGCCTGGCTTGTCGCTCACGATCTTCTTCATCATGAGGCGCTTGAGGAAGCCGTACTGGCGGTAAAGCAAGGCCCCGCCAAAGAAACCGACCTGAGCTGGTTGCCAGCCTGTCTCCTGCTCAAACTTCGCGAGGTACGCCTCAGCGTTCTCCATGTTGCCGTGGGCGGCGAGGCTCACCGAGAAGAACGCCGACGGAAGACTCTCCAGCTTCAGACGGTTCTTTCGAACGAACTCGACAACGTAGTCTTCGTGCTTGCCCATATGGATGGAGCCACCGA